>SDOA01000193.1 GCA_004524595.1 Candidatus Thorarchaeota archaeon
AAATCCACCTGCAATGAAACCTCCAAGAGGACCAAGAATCAATCCGCTAAGAAGTACCATAGTATCCCCGAAATTAAGAAAACCTGATGTAGTAGGAAAGGGAATTGCTATGATGATCGTGGCAATTGTCGTCAGAGAAGTCAGAATTGCTAGTAGGGTCACATAAAGCGCTGGACTTGGTGTCTTGGGTCTGTAGTACTCCATCATTATACTTCCTCGAGCATTGAAACCCAAATCGCTATATAAGTTTGAACCTATATATAAGTTCGAACTGATATGTCCTTGCTGTCCAAGCTCGAATGCACACAATGCCAGCATGTGTACGAGCCTGATGCATATATTACCACTTGTACTAGATGCGGGGGAATCATTCATATCCACTATGACCTGCAACAGGCGAAAGAGGAATTAAACGTTCGAAGACTACAGAAACGTCCCCCAGGTGTATGGAAATATTTTGAGATTCTACCTCTAAGAGAGCGTAGAAACATTGTAACTCTAGGCGAAGGAGGAACATACTTACACAAATGCAATCGTCTAGCAAAGGAGATTGGCATTGTTAATCTCTACCTAAAAGATGAAACCAAGAATCCAACCGGTGCATTCATTGATAGAGGTACCACAGTGGAAATATCAGCGGCCAAAGAACACAGAATTAAGACGATCTGTTGTGGTTCCACCGGAAACCTTGCAGCTTCAGTAGTAGCCTACGCAGCACGCGCAGATATTAAGAGCAGGGTGTTCATAGACCAGGAGGATGTTGTCGACATCGGTAAGTTCTATCAGATTCTTGCACACGCAGATGATATTGAAATCGTCAGGAGTCATGAGGAGGCTGAAGCACGTACAGCCCAAGAGGCAAGAACAAGCCATTGTGTGGCCGGATGTAATCCACACTTCTTAGAGGGTGAGAAGACAACAGTCTTTGAGATTTGTGAGCAACTCGATTGGACAACTCCGGATTGGTTAGTTATACCAATGGGGAATGGTGGGCATATATCGATGACTTGGAAAGGGCTCAAGGAGTTGGAAGAGCTTGGCTTCATCTCAGAGACACATACAAAGCTAGTAGGAGCTCAGGCAAAAGGATGTGCCCCGATTGTTGAAGCATTCGAACGAGGTGACAGAGAGACCATCCCTCCTAAGAAGACTTCTACTATTGCTTACGACATAGGAATGAAGAATCCCTTGAGTGGACACACAGCTCTAGCAGCCATTAAGAGTTCAGGGGGAGCTGCAGTAGCGGTCTCAGACAAACAGATCCTTGAGGCGGTACGATCCCTTGCAAAATTGGAGGGAGTGTTTGCTGAACCATCCTCAGCTACCACCATATCAGCCATCAAAGAACTGGTCAAGAGTGGAGTCATTAATCGTAAGGATACAGTAGTCTGCACCATTACTGGGATGGGGCTAAAATACCCTGAAACAGCAAGATCGTTCGCAAAAGGTCAGGATAAACTGGAACACCTTCTAAGTCGAGTTGAGGGTCGTCGGGTCACTACTGAACTTGGACAGACAAAAGTCCACATTCTTAGCATACTCTCTGAAGGTGAACTCTATGGCTATGCTATCTGGAAAGCACTTCGTGAAAACTATGGAGTGCACATAAGTGTCCCAAGTGTGTATCAGCATCTTACCGAACTTATGGCCGGTGGTTTAATTCTGACAACACATTCTGAGGAAACACTGAAGAGGACACATCGTAAATACTATGCACTCACAGAGAGAGGAAGATGGACTCTGGAACAACTCAAGAGTATTGGAAGTGTATCATAGAGGCAGAAGAGGGAGTTCAATGTTCACCTATCAACCTCTATATGATTATCTTTGTTTGAGTTTTGTCTGTCAAGAGAAATTATGACAGGGGCCATTAATTTTTCCACATAATCGATAGTATCTATCATGTCTCGTACGATTCTTTTAATTCTAACATTATTATTGGAATCTTGCTCTTTGATTATTGATACCAGCTCATTTCTCAACAGGCGATTAGTCTTAATCCAACCTGTAATCCATGAAAGGATGAGTTCTTGAGGGCTCTCGCTTATTGCTGAATAGACCATCTCTCTTGAACCACTCCTCCTTTTCCATTGTACAATACCTCTTTTTGTCATCCTTTTTAGTGCTCTTGAAACTGTTGATTGGCTACGATTAATTGAATCAGCAATCTCTCGTTGTGTTAGAGGTAATGGATAAAGTAGCAAGTAGCTCAGTATCAGTCCCTCAACTGCATTGAATCCTCGAGTAGCTGCAATCTTTGCTAGAAGTGTCTGTAGTTGTTGTTCAATATCAGATGACATGCTTTTACTTTGGACAAAAGACATATCTATTTTTGTATCAATATGCAAATTGCAAAATTATGCAAAATAAAGGAGTGGTTAAGATGGTTTTTTCGGACGCGAAGATGATACTCATAAATCCGATTGGATTCTTTGCACAATTTGCAAGAGAGGAGAGAGGGAAAGAATCTACATGGTTCAAAGGACCGATTCTTTTCTTAATGACCTTTCTAGTGGTCTATTGTTCTGCCATTCCAGTATGGATTATGATTAACAATTGGATCCTTGGTATCTCTGTTTGGCCAATACTGGATTTTCATTATGGTAATCAGGTCTTTCTATCAATTCATAAGGATTGGTTTCATCTGATTTTTTCATATACAGGAGATCAGTTGATCACATGGCTATTGTGCATTCCCATTGTTTATGCTGATACTATTCTTACTGCAATTGTATTTGCATTCTTCATCCATCTCTTATTCAAACATGTATTTAGAGGAGAGGGTAAGTATAGTGATGCTCTCGCAGGCATATGTTATGGTGATCTCCCATCTCTCTTACTAGGATTTCTTCCATTTTCCGCAGCTGTTGGACTTCTTTGGACAGGCTTTTTACAATTCAGTGCTACAGGGCACTATCTTTATCGTCTTTCATGGAACAGGGCACTAATTCCTTTGATTCTATTTGGCTTCACACTTGTTATTGGTTGGACACTGTTTGGCACTGTCAGTTCTTCGGGATTGTTAGTTTATATTCCTCTTGGGCCATATGGAGTTCCATGAGAATGAGGCCCGAACATGAGATATCAGAAACATTCAACTTCCTTTTGTATTGATTCCACTATAAGCGAGGGCTCCTCAACATATGTAACTGCCACTCTTATGTTATGTAATGAATGATGATTAGAGAGAAAAAGTCAAGTAACACCAGTGTTTCGAGTATCAAGTCATGACTGAATTGCAGACAAAGTCCATTGAAACCGACTTTGGTACAATAGTATACTACTCCTATGTAAATCCAGCTCAGTCATTAGTGAATCTCTATATCCATGGTCTTGGAGATAACCGAAAGTGGTTTCTAAGACATTTTAACACCTATTCATTGGATAGGTTTTCATGGATTGTTCCAGATCTCCTCGGACATGGTGACTCATCCAAAAGCGAGATGATTGAATCCTATACCATGGAACAACAGGCGAAGTATCTTGTTGCTATACTTGAGAGAGAACGTATTGAACATCTCTCTCTACTTGCACACTCCATGGGAGGAGCGATTGCAATAGCATTGATTGAACTTCTTCAGAATCAGTTTAGTACTAATGTCAATACTAGAATGCTGTTCTACCTAGAAGGAAACCTCGATGCAGGTGATGCCTTCTTCTCATCTCTTTTTGCAGCGAAGGCATTCAATCAGTTCGAACAGGAGTTCGATGTAATTTGTAAGGAGATCAGAGGTGAGTCTCAAGAGGAACACATGATTGAATATGCCTCTGCATTTCGAGAGGCAGGACCATTTACGATATGGGCATCTAGCAGGGACTTGGCACCAATCTCGGTTGAAGGGAGCCTGCTCGATAGATTGCAGAAACACTGTGATTTTGACTGTTTCTTCATCTTTGGGGAGAAGAATAAGGGGCGTCTGTCATCTGAGAATCTTGTTCGAAACGAACAGCTTCCGCTCTTTTTCATTCCAAAGGCAGGACATGGGCTTCACACAGAGAATCCATCATATTTTTGGAAGTTTGCGGGAGATTTGATCCAGAAGAAGAGTGATGAAGTTATGCAAGAGGAGGATGTTTAGTTCTGATAACTTACAAAACTATACTATTCATTGCTGGTTCTATTACAGAGTGATATACTCCCAGGGATGGCTCTGAGCCCCTCTGTGAGGTCAAAGGATGTGTCATTCGACCTCGGACTTTCTTCCCACATTTGAAGCTTATTAAAACCTAAACTTTCACTTATACACTAATCTAAGAAGTGTCTAACTTTTTTTACTATCTGGGTAGATGTATTACATCTTTTTCCTGAACTTGGAAAGTAAGAGAAATTACTTTTTAACAAAAATACTTATTGAAAAGAAAGTGATTATCTGAATAGGTTGGGTTTTTGCAATGTCATCAGGAGAGCAAAATAAAAAGGAGTCTCTTCTAAGACTTCGTGATAAATGGAGAGAGGTTGTTGCTTTTAGGATCACAATTATAGATGATGGAAATTGCCGTGCAAATCATAAGATTGGTGAGAAGTTTGAGTTTAGCTGGAGAGCTCCAGCAGGCATTTGCACAGAGAGCCTTGTTGGAATGTATCCGATACTACACTCTATGCGAGTCTTTGGTGATATGAGAGAGCTAGGTAGCTCAGAACCTAATGTGAGAGTGTACAATTGTCCTTCTCGAGAAATCAAGTTCAGGATTGAGGCCATATACAAATGCAGTATATGTGCAGGGCTGTTGGAAGTCAATCAAGACGGAATTCAATCCTCTCAACTACGGTGTACAAAACCAGATTTTCCCATACGTGTGTGTGAAACCTGCTACTACAAGTACAAAGACAAGAGAATCGAGTGGTAATATCACCAGAATTGAGAGATTTAAAAAAATGAAGAGAATGGCGTGATAAGTTAATAGACACCATTACCTTAGGTTTCTAATAGAGACATAATGTCGCAGAGGTCTGAGGAATCAACC
>SDOA01000194.1 GCA_004524595.1 Candidatus Thorarchaeota archaeon
GATGATCTAACAGCACGACAGAGTACCTTCATGGTCGAGATGATTGAAACCGCTAACATCCTTAATAACGCAACAGAACGTAGTCTAGTAATTCTAGACGAAATAGGCAGAGGTACCTCCACATTTGATGGAATGGCACTCGCTTGGGCGGTGGCTGAAAGAATCATCCAGATGAGGACAAGAACGCTCTTTGCAACACACTTCCATCAACTCACTGATATGGCATCCCAGTTTCATGGCGTAAAGAATGTGCATACTCTAGCGAAGGAATCAGGAAACACAATCATTTTCCTACACAAAGTGGTTGAAGGTGGTACAGACAAAAGTTATGGTATCCATGTTGCAGCCTTAGCAGGTATTCCTGAACCAGTTGTGAAACGAGCAAACCAGATTCTTGTGAAAATTGAGAAAGAGAACAGAGTTGCTGTCGGAGAATCCGCGATTGACTTTAAGGCAACCGAGCAGGTTAGTCTTGAATCATTAGTTACTGAAGATCCACTCATCGAAAGACTCCATCATTTAGATCTTGACAGGACCACACCAATTGATGCGCTCACAGAATTGAAGGAAATTCAAGATGAGATTAAACGAAGGAGACCATAGACTACAAAATAGGAAATAATAGCTTACTCCGCATTCGTATTGTAACGTCACTCTAGGAGTTGTTAGATTTCCCAGATTCATGTTCTAGTTCTGATTTTATTAATAATGGGCACTACTACGATTAAAATGTTCAAGCTCATCGCACCTATAATAGGTGGAATAAGTTCTAATTCATAAATTGGAAAATGGAAATAAAAATTGCATTCAGAGTCCAGGTATTTTATACCTCTCATAGAGTACATTCAATACCCACGAGATAAAGGTAATCAATAAGAGAAAAATAACTGCAACTAACGCATAAACCAAAAGTGCTTGATAGGTACGTGAAACAATTAATTTTGCTGCTCCAAAAAGCTCAGGGACTCCCACCATATATGCAATAGTCGTGTATTTAGGAAGATAGACTGCTTCATTCGACCAAGCGGGAATTGCGCGTCTAAGACTCTGCGGGAGTGCAACATGTCTAATTTCCTGTCGTTTTGTCATTCCTATTGACTGAGCTGCGAGTGATTGTCCAGCGGAGATAGAAGCCATCGAACCACGAAAGAACTCTGCCTGGTATGCTCCACTGTTGAGACCCAAAGTAATTGCACATAGAACGATTGTAGTATTAAGAATAGTACGGGGAACTCCAACTATATCAGGAAATGTAATTCGCCACGAAGTATCAAACGGAGCCATCCCTTGTGCCTCTAGATAAGCATTCAATGCATAGGGAAGAACGTTGACTGCAAGAATCTGTGCTAATAGAGGTGTTCCTCTCATGAACTCAATAAATGCTGTTGAAATTCTGGAAGTAACAGGGCCACCATAGTGTCGACTTACAGCTAAAACAAGTCCAAGACCAAATCCAAAGAACAAAGCAAAGAAATACAATCCCATCGACATGAAAAATCCACTAACTAAATCAGGGTAATACCGTTCAATCTGAAGAATACCAATTACTCGATCTGGTGATATTATTGTCAGTGACATTCCTCCGACTGCTACGATTTTAAGTGGATTCTGCTTGTCCGTATAAGACCTCCAATTTATGGAGGAAATCGATTGCTCTCTTAGATTGAGGATTCCTGAAGAAATGTTCTGGAGTTCCAGTTTCTACTATTACACCTTCATCCATGAAAATCATCTCATCCGAAACTGCACGAGCAAATCCCATTTCATGAGTCACAACAATCATTGTTGTTCCTTCTTTGGCAATATCGAGCATGACTTGGAGAACTTCTCCAATCAGTTCAGGATCGAGTGCGCTTGTAGGTTCATCAAATAGAATCACATCAGGATTCATTGCGATAGACCTCGCAATCCCAATCCGCTGTTGTTGACCTCCACTTAACTGAGCAGGATAATGATGACTCCAATCAGTCATCCGCACCTTCTCCAGTGCTTCGTGTGCTCTTTCATGCGCTTCCTCCTTTGTCATACCAAGTACAAGACGAGGGCCGATACTGACATTATCAATTGCCTTCAGATGTGCAAAAAGATTGAATTGCTGGAATACAAAACCGATTCTTGAACGCAGTTTACTTAGATCTGCTTTTGAGTCCATCAAGCTTTGACCACGAAGAAGCACCTCCCCTTCATCAGGAGGTGTTAGCATATTTATGACTCTGAGCAAAGTACTTTTTCCAGATCCACTGGGTCCAAAAACGACCTTTACTTCTCCTTCGTACACATCGAATGATATTCCTTTTAGCACTTCTAGTGTATCGTATTTCTTCCATACATCTCTTACTTCAATGACTTTTGTCACTATTTGCCACCTCCAAGACCAAGTTCTCTAAGTTTCACTGTCATATTCTCGCCCACATATTTAGTAACAGGATAAGTGAAGATGAAATAGATAATTGAAATTACTAATATGATTCCGAGAAAAAGTGCAGGATAGGTGTTGGTGAAAGCTTGTGCTTGATATAGCATCTCCGTCACGCCTATTGCACTGACCAAAGATGAATCTTTGATAACTACTGCGTATTCATTTGTCCATCCTGGCAAGGAGAGCCTAAATGCTTGAGGTAAGATAATGTACCGAGTTGCTTGTGTTTCAGTCATTCCCATGGAACGGGCAGCCATCATCTGACCAACATCGACGGACATTATTGCTCCTCTAAATATCTCAGACTGATATGCTGCACTTCGTAGGGCTAAAGCAAAGACGCCAGCTACAAATAATGCAGCTCCAATAGAACCCGCCCACATAAACCAGCCAAGTAACGCCGCTCCGAATATGAACAAAAGAACAAGAAGAGGAATTGCCCTGAATATCTTCTCATATCCAATAGAGATCCACCGCAATTCAATTGTTCCATACACTCGCATGAGTGCAAGTGCAGTTCCCACTACAAATCCAATTACTAAAGAAAGAAGGGTGATGGCAAGAGTGATTGAGAGCCCTCTTACTGCAATTAAATAAAAAATGTCTAGAAGACTCTCTGTCTCTTGCACTAAAAAATCACCCAAACCATTTAGCAATCAGTTCGTCAATTGTGCCATCTGCAAAGCCTTCAGCTATAGCACTGTTAATTGCTGCAGAAAGCCGATCGCTACCATATCTGATATAGAACGCTGTTGGTGGTGCTGTTACTGTGAAGATTATCTTAATACTATAGACAGAGCTGTAAAGGCCAACAATTGGCTCATCTACATATATAGCATCAAGAGTGCCTGCATCTAGTGCCTGAAACATTGTTTCAACAACCGGATAGCGAGTTAGTGTTGCTTCCATACCAGCAATCTCTGATAATTCTTCATCTTCAACAGTTCCTGTTTGAACTCCTACATTCAATCCGACAAGATCCTCTAACTCAGTAATAGTAAGATTTGAGCTGGCTTTGGTCACAATGACCTCGTTAGTCCTGATATACCAAACCAAAGGTTGGAGTACAGCACAACGTTCTGCAGTAATGAATGTGGCTGAAGCAATCATATCGATTGTTCCTGCTTGACATGCACCTACAAGGTTATCAAAATCCATGTCAATCCATTCAACTGTTACATTCAGATAATCAGCTACCATCTCTGCGAGATCAATATCAAATCCTTCTAGTTGATTAGAGGTTGTATTGAATATCTCAAATGGTGGCCAATTAGTGTTAGTTCCGACGATAATTTTACCACGTGCTTGAATCAGATCATAGTCATCTGGAGTGACCAATGTTGGTACTAGATAACCAATACCAAAACCGATGACTAAGCCGATGACCAGAAAAGCAACGAGTCTTATCTGTGCGGAACCGCCTGACGACATCTTTTTAGATTCCTCCTTTTTGCGAATCCCTAGATTCACCTTTAAGAAGAGTCCAAAACTGACTGAAAAGGTTTTTGAAAAACAGTGAGAACTCAAAAATGAAATGCAGTAAATAGAAGAGTATCGTCAATAAGAAATATATTCAAATTCAAATCAGTCAAACCTGAAAGAAGTCATTGAAATTGACCCATGTACAATCTTTTGATTAAAGACCGTCGTTTTGCAGAGATTTCCACCAGCTCCTTTGGCATACAGAAGGGGAAGATAATGGTCAATGAATGGATGAGCTTGTTTAGCAATCTTACCCAGGTCTCTGTAATTCATCAAGGAGTGATCGTTGTTAGAAAGTACTGAAACCAAGATTGAAGACTCAAAATCATTTGCCCATTGATAAGGTGGAGAGCAAGTTTCGGGGTCCATCGCTCCAAGATTATGAACCATATTACCGCTACCAATGATAAGTACTCCTTGATCCCGCAAGAATGACAATCTAGACCCTAAATCATAGTGAAATTGAGGTGGTTTTGAGTTATCAATGCTCAATTGAATAACAGGGACATCGGCTTGTGGATACATCTGAATCAGAACGGACCATACACCATGATCTAGACCCCATGATTGGTCAATACCAATTTTGTAGCCTGTCAGCATTTGCGCCATCATTTTCGCCAGCTCTGGGTCACCTCTAGCACGATATTGTTGATCATACAACTTCTGTGGGAATCCCCAGAAGTCATGAATGGTCTTAGGATGGGTTGCAGCACCAATCATTAGTTCAGGAATGAACCAATGTGCAGAGATGCAGAGAATGGCCGTAGGGTGAGGAATTGTATTCGCAATCTCTTTCCACCCTCGTGAGAACTCATTGTCTTCGATTGCATTGATTGGCGAACCATGTCCAATAAAGAGGGTGGGCATTTTCTCTGACATATACATCAGGAAACTGTGATTTGGGATCAATGCCTATAAAGAATGTCGTGTGTGCACAAGTAGAAACACAAGGAGTGTTTGACTAAGAGAAGAAGTGGAGCCGGCTCAGGGATTTGCACCCTGGTAAAACAGCTCTGCAGGCTGTCGCGTCAGCTTCTCCGCCAAACCGGCTTGCTTGA
>SDOA01000007.1 GCA_004524595.1 Candidatus Thorarchaeota archaeon
GAGTATTGCCCTTCAGGTTTGTCGCTCTGTCCTTGACCACGCATATCATAGAGAATGACTTGAAACTCTTTTGAGAAGACAGGAAGTTGATTTACCCAACCTAGAGTATTTGAGAAGATCCCATTACCAAATATGACTGGTTCTCCTTCACCATGAATCTCGTAGTAGATATTTATCCCGTTAATCTCTTTGAATGGCATGATTATTTCTCCTCTTCTCCAAAATCCCTCTTTAGTTCTCGTTTTAGGATTTTTCCTGCTCCTGAGATATAAGGAGCAAAGCTATCTGTAAATACGACTGATTTTGGTATCTTGAACTTTGCAAGCTTTTCTTTGCAGAACTCTAAAATCTCTTCTTCTTTCGCCACTTTCCCTGCTTTCAGGACGACAATGGCTCGCCCCACCTCTCCCCACTTTGAATCTGGTATACCAATCACTTGAACCTGTGCAATTTTGGGGTGTTGTTCCAAGAGTTTCTCAATCTCTCGAGGATAGATATTTTCTCCTCCAGAGATGAACATATCTTTTACACGATCTACAACATAATAATAACCCTCATCATCGAAATAGACCATATCACCAGTCTTAAACCATCCATTCTCATCTAAGAGGGTCTTATTTAGTTCTGGACGGTTCCAATATCCTATGGTCACTGAGGGTCCCTTGAATAGAAGCTCCCCAACTTCATTTGCACCACACTCTCTTCCTGTTTCTGGGTCAACAACTTTCGCATCAATGAAGAAATTAGGTGTACCAATGCTACCAATCTTACGCTCAGCATCACAGGGATCGAGAGCAAAACATCCTGGTCCAACCTCTGTCATTCCAAATCCTTGTTTAAATTTGACTCCATGAACTTCTTTGAATGTTCTAATTATATCTAAGGGCAAGGGTTCACCACCAGATGTAAGGAATCGAACCTTGCCAAAGTTAATTGTATTGAATCTTGGATGGTCCAACAACATTCGATATTGGGTCGGAACTGCGAAAAAGAAATCGGGTTGTTCTCTATTGATTACATCAATAACTGTATCCGCATCCCATTTCTTCATCTGGATTACTTTTCCTCCTAAAATAAAGAGAGGGATTGCGTATACATACAATCCACCAACATGGAATAGCGGTAGATGATTGATGTAGACATCATTCGGTAATATGTCCCTAATGGTAGTCAGAGTATTGAAGGCAACGTGTTTGTACGTGATCATGGCACCCTTTGGGAGTCCTGTTGTCCCCCCAGTGTACATAATGCCCATCGGGTCATCATAGGATATATTTGGAGGAATTGGTGGATTGTCACTTTTTCTATCAACCTCTAGAGAATAATTATACGAATCTTCTAATTCTGCCGCTTCTGAGTCCATAGCTACCCAATAGCTAACATCAACATCTTTTTTGATTACTGAAATCATTGATGTCATATCTCTATCATAAAAGAGAACTGCTGGAGTGAGATCCTTAATTAATTCGATTAGTTCTCGTCCAGCAAGTCGCCAATTAAGTGGACTGAAAATTCCTCCTGTTTTTTGGCATCCGAAAAAGGCTTCCCAGTATTCCAGACTATTTTGAGCAAGGACACAAAGCCGGTCTCCTTTCCTAAACCCTAATTCATCCTGCAAGAAGTTTGCCATCTGATTTGCTCTTTTGTTGAAAAATCTGTATGTATATCGCTTCCCAGTCTCTACATCAACTAACGCTTCAGATTCCGGTGAAAATTTTTCCCTCTTGGATAAATAATCAAATTGATTAACCATTGAAAATCACACATCGATTCTTCTGAGTGATGATAGTAGGATGGGCAAACCTTTACCTATGTCACCAGTCATTACCTAAATAAAAACTATTCACCACCATCTTAATACAGCCGCTGCCATATTGAAACCTCCTCCTGATGAACAAAGGGCAATGTATTCTCCATTACCCTGTCCAGGAGCTGGTAATTTTCCCTGGTCAATAGCATCATGCATTGCTAGACCGATACAGGCTGAACCGGTATACCCCCATTTGTCCATTATTGTATGCGTCTTTTCAAAGGGGACTTCTAGCTCCTTCATAACAGCCTCGATTGTCCGTAAATTAATCTGTGTGAAGAAGAACCAGTCTATCTCATCGATGGTTAAGTTCGCCTTAGTAACACATTCTCTTGTTAGATGAGGCCAGTGTTGAAGATTAGTATCAGCTGGAAAGCGTTTTCGAAATGCTAGGTGATGACTCCGATTCTGAATTGCTTCTATTGTGGGTGGTTCTGCCGTTCCTCCAACAAAAATACCAACATGATCATAGTACGATCCATCTGCAATCATCTTTGAAGCTAAGAATCCTTCACGATCTTCACTACTTTCCAAAATATACGCTCCTGCACCATCCGCGAACATGGTACAAGTGTAGTAATCGGTCCAATCGACAAACTTAGTCATGCCATATGCACCGACCACAAGGACATGATTGATTTCTGAATCGGTTTTGATATATCGTGAACCAATGTCTAAGGCTGTCACGAGACCTGCGCAGGCGCAATTTATGTCAAAAGTCCCTGCTGCCATAGCTCCTAGTTTGTTTTGGAGTACAACTGATGTTGCTGGGGATAGATAATCAGGAGTGTCTGTACTCAGAATAATGAGGTCGAGCTCATTTGGATCTAAATCTGCTTTTTCTAGAGCTTCAAGACTTGCGTAAAGAGCAAGATCTGAGGTGACTTCATCATTAGCCATGACGCGTCGTTCTTTGATACCTACATTCTCAACTAACCAGTCTGAGGTGCCCGGACGTCCAAGCATTACCTCAATCTCTTCATTTGTCACTATCCTTGCAGGAACATACATGCCTAAACCTGCTACTATTGCTGAACGAACCATGAATAACAACTCTGTTGATTTCACTTTCCTAAATTATCTTCTTTTCCCTACTGGGCGAAAATGATTTCTTCTCGACTTCATCAATGAAATTCGCTACTTGCTCATTGAATTTTTCATAGTACTCGATAAAACTAAGATGAGGTCCTCCTTCGATTAGAATCAATCTTGATGTTGGAATGTGTTGAGCAAGATCTTCTGCATTCTCTGGAGGAACCACAAGGTCACTTATGCCATGGAGAATGAGTGTTGGAACTTTTATTTTTTTAACTTCATTTTCTGCATTAAATGCTATTGCAGCAGAAGCTTGATGTCCTCGTGCAATAAGAGATTGAGGTACCTGTTCTCGCCAGCTTTGTATTTGGTCAATGAGTGATTTATTCTCTCGCTGGAATTGCTCACTGAATACAACACTATAGCGCATTTTCGTAGCTTGTTCTTTTGATAGTGTTTCTGTGGGGGTTGCAAACATCATAGCCTGTGTTCTATTACTAGAAGGTATAGTATTAGGTCCTCCAAAACTTGTGGAAACAAGAATTAAACTTCTCACTTTATCTGGATAAGATATTGCTATTTGCTGAGCAATGAAACCACCCATTGATATTCCGAGGATATGTGCGGTCTGTATATCTAATGCATCCATCAAACTCACTGCATCGTTAGCAAACATTTCCATTGTATATGGATAGTTAGGTTTACTACTTTTCCCAACACCTCTATTATCGAAGACGATACATCTGTATTTTTCTTTGAGAAATGGAATCTGTCGGAACCACATCCATAGAGAATAACCCCACCCCTCAATGAATATAATTGGAGGTGCTTCCGATGGTCCATGAATTTCGTAATAGATTTCAATATCATTTATTGTTTCATATGGCAATACAATCAACCTCATGAAGTTCAATGATTTGTCGCAGTGTAATTCTAATCATTCGTCTAACTCTCATTAAATTGTAACATTTAAGAATAATAGAAGCATAAACAGACCTATCGTTCCTATTAGAGTAAAGACCCAATAGTCTCCTTCATTTATTCCAAATTCAAACTTTCCAATCTTCACTCTTTGTAATCTTTCTTTTATGGATCTTGACTTGATACTCGCTGAACCTACAATCCCTAAGGGTAGGAATAGAACAATAACGACGTATGCAACACCAAGTCCAACCAACCATAATTCACCAGGCAAGCCCAAACTTGAGATAAAATTCACAAGGTTCAACTGGGAATACTCAACAACTCCCGCACCTAAGAGCGGACCAAATAGGGTACCAATTCCTCCAATAATAGTATAGAGCATTGCATTTATTGTTATCTCGACACCTAGACCTGTATGTGGGTCAATAGTCCTGATAAATGGAGCATACAATCCACCAGCAAGAGCTGCTATAGCTCCACTTATCATTAAAATAATTATCTTGCAAAAATAGCTGTTGTACCCAAGTGCCTCTGCACGTTGTTGATTCTGTGCAACAGCTGTTACCATTCTACCAAATGGTGATGAAATCAATCGTTTAATGAAGATAAAGGTCGATACCACACAAGATAGCACAAGATAATACTGCACAGGAATCCGATAGAGAAATGTATCAGTATTTTCAAACCATAATGACACCATTTCTGCGATATTGTTTCCAAATGCAACGATAATACCAAATGTTATGAGTGCGAGAATACTCAAAGGTAGTACATAAGTAGTAAGGATATCATCATGTTTTCCATTAACTGGTAATGTTTCCTCAACGTTCACATATTGAAGAGGATCTCTTATCGAATTATTCCTCTCCATCCAATAGAGAACACACATTCCAACCAAGCCGATAAATAGTAGAATAGGTCCGATGATATTGGCATTAAAAACTAACAAAACTACAATAAAGGCTACCATCACCGGAACAAAGAAGAAGGGTCCAACTGATTCAGTTCTTTTCTTCACATAAAGGATTACCATTCCAAAAAATGATATAAAAACAATGAATGCTATTATGACAAAGAAAAGATAGAACGGCGCTGTCGTCATAATACCAGGGATTGCAACACGAAGCCCCGTTTCACCTCCAGAAATTGAGGGATTCTGAGCAAAATAATTGTATAGAAACATAGAGATTGCTAATGCAATGAATGCGAAAGCTGTTCCTTTCATCCGATTTGTAGTTAAGCCCATTATGAAACCTAGAATCGCACCAATTGACATAGCAATAATCAAAGCTATAGGGTAAGGTATTATGTTAAGTTCTGGAAAAACATTTGTGTTAAGCGTAAAGGCTACAAAAAAGGCTCCTACGCCAAAGAGTGCAACATGCCCAAAATTAAGAAGACCTGCTCTCCCCAATTGCAGATCGAAGGACATTGCGAGGAGTCCAAAGATCATTATTTGGGTTATAATATTAATCAGAGCTCTTTCTGGTGACAACCTTGCACCGGTGACAAGGGGTAAGAGGTAAAGAAATACAATAAATGAAAGAAGCATTCTATTGTTTGATATAGCAGCTGGAATATTCTTAATTGTAAGTCGTAACGAATGAGGTTTTTCATCGATTGTTTCTCTATTCTCGTTATTCATGTTCCTGTCAATCCCCCTGGTTTCAATATCAGAATAATAGCCATTATAATAAACACAATTATACTCTCAAGAGCTGGTATGAAATATGCACAGAATTTCATTGAAAACCCAACTATCAATGCTCCGAAGAATGTCCCTTCAAAGCGGCCATAATGCGCTCCTCCTACGACGACAATGACAAAGGCAAATATGAGGTATGTCAATCCATGTCCTGAGTTTGCACCAATCCATGGTACCAAGACTGCTCCTGACAGTCCTGCAAGACCTGCACCAATCATGAATACAATAGTTAAAAGCTTCTTAATATCAGTCCCCAAAGCTTCGACCATTTCAGAGTCTTCTATTCCTGCTTGGATTTGAAGACCAATTCTCGTCTTTTTGAAAGCAATGAACATCACTGCTGCAATTCCTAGACCTAGGAAGATAAGGAATACTCTATACACTTGAAATACAAGGATACCTCCTAAGTTGAAAACGCCAGTGATGAAGAAATATTCAATCTGTGAATATGGAATAATAAAATATGATACCACTGGACTACCCCAAATGATTTCTGCAACCTGTGTGATTATGAACATGAATCCCACTGTCAGGAGTATTTGGGCAATAACGTTGCCATAGAGTCTTCGTATTGTGAAGAACTCTATTCCACCGCCAATGAGAGCCAAAATTGCTGTTGCACCAACTGCACTTGCAATGAACGCGACAATAGAGATCGCAAAATAATTCGTCCCAAAGACTCCTATATCTAGAAGTAAAGCTTCTGCACCAAGGTAAACAGTAAATCCCATAAATCCTCCTAGCATGAAGAAGGCTCCATGTGCGAAGTTAATGACATCACAGAGACCAAATATTAAGAAGAAACCTGATACCATTAGAAAGAGTAACATACTGAGAGCAAGGCCATCAACAAAAGATAATAGTGTTCTATCAACGAACCCCTTCCAGGTATATGAGTATATACCTGCTACAATCACTATCACTAAAAAGGCGACTATCGAAATAATACTCAAAATTTTGCGTATTTTTGGGTTTTCATCAAAATAGTCCTTAATGGGATTAATCATTCTCTCCAAAGTAACACACTCCTTCTATATGCTCACTCCTAGATACTGAGCAACCAATGCCTTATTCTCAATTAGTTGATTCATGTCATTGCCTTCGTGAACTATCTTGCCATTATCAAATATGTAGTAATTGTCCCCTAGCTGAGATACCGTTTTGAAATTCTGTTCTACCAATAAAATTGTGGCAATCTCTTTTAGCTTATCAAGGGCATTAATAAGATTCTTTGCTAGTATTGGACTGAGCCCCTCTGTTGGTTCATCAATCAGTAAAAGATCATTGTCATTCATCAAGGCTCGAGCTACAGCAAGCATCTGCTGTTGCCCGCCAGATAGTGATTTTGCTTTCTGTTTGTAAAACTTCTTCATATCAGGAAATAGATCGAAAATGAAATCCAACCTGTCTTCTACATCTCCTTGTAGACCATTTTTACGCATGGAAACAATAAGATTCTGTTCAACGCTCAGAGAACCAAATATCCTTCTTGTATCTGGTACATAACCAATACCTCTACTAACAATCTCATGGGTTGGTAGATTCGATATCTCTTCTTCCTTGAAAAAAATCTTACCTTCTCTTGGTGGATATAGTCCAAGTATTGTCTTCATTGTTGTTGTTTTACCAGATCCATTTCTTCCGAGAAGTAGAGTCACTTCACCTTTTGGTACGACCAGTGAGATTCCTTGTAGAATGTAGAAGGAACCAATATATACATGAGCATTTTCAATCTCAAGCAAGTTTTTCATCTTTACCACCAAGATAAGCTATCAATACCTCTTCATTTTCTTGTATTTCCTTAGGAGTTCCTTTGGCTATCATCCTACCCTCTGAGAGAACCACGATCTCTTGACTGAGTTTCATCACAATGTCCATCTTGTGTTCTACAACTAGTAGCGTTAATTTATCTCCGTAAGACTCCTTGACGCGTATAATCGAATCGATAACTTCTGGTATTTCCTCGATTGACATTCCCGCAGCAGGTTCATCCAGTAGGAGTAATTTCGGTTCTGTTGCGAGTGCCATAGCAATCTCAAGCTTTCTCTGTTCTGCATGAGGAATGAGAGCTGCTGGGACATAGAGTCTTGCAGGATCTAGATTTACTATGTTCGCAATGTCGATAACTTTCTCATGAAACTCTTCGAAGGAGCTTGCCATCTTGAACATACCAAGGAAATTGACTTTTGCTCCGCTGCATCCTTGAGCGGCTAATCTGATATTCTCAAAAGTTGTCTGATATGGAAATATATTCGTTATCTGATAAGATCGTGATATTCCCGCTCGTGTACGCTGATACATTGAGCGTCTTGTTACATCGTGCCCTTCAAAGAAAATTCTTCCATCAGTAGGAGGAAATGTTCCTGTTATGAGATTGAAGAATGTAGTTTTTCCTGAACCATTTGGACCAATAATTGCTTTTATTGACCCTCTCTCTACTTCGAGGTTTACATCATTGACTGCGACCAGTCCACCAAAGTTCTTTGTTAATCCAACAGTGCTAAGAATGATTTCATTTGTCGAGGACAAGTCGAGTTCCTCCCAGATATCACATCTATTGGTACTGATTCTCAAAGAGAGCAATTAGAGTAGATAATATATCTTTTGGAAAGATTAGGAAAAAAAAAAACTATAATTCAAGTATGTAGTAGCATTAACAGGATAGCTATGAATAGTAAGAGAGAACGAAAATATGCACTATCATTGGAAAAGTTTTGGCTACACTTTTAAATTCAACAAGATTAATACTCTCTAAGTTTTCAATCTGAAGATATAGGAGCTATAATATTGGACCCAAACGTATACTCTTGGATCGGAGATTGGACAGGAAGAAGAGCTTTATTGACTCCTAGATATGAGGCAATAGTTGACAATATCCAGAAGAAGAGATATACATTCAAGATGATGGATGATAGAGCCAATCAAACAGCAAGACTCCTGTTGGATTCAGGAGTAAAAAAGGGGAGTCGAGTAGGTGTTTACTCAAAGAATAGATTCGACTTTCTTGACATCCTTTTTGCATGTGGTAAGATAGGTGCAATTCTTACTCCATTCAATGTTCGGCTTACAACACCTGAGATGAATCATCTTATCAAGAAGATAGACCCGTCAGTCTTCTTTTATGATCCTGAGTTGCAATTGCCTTTTGATGATGTAAGAGGATTCTTGAAAAAACAAGATATCATCTGTATGGGTGATAAGAAGCAAAATGGTGACCCTGACCTTACATCCTTGATGGAGAAAAGGAGTTCTGCTGAAATAGAGCGACCACAGCTAACTTTGAATGATCCCTACCTCATAGTATTTACAGGAGGAACAACAGGATTACCCAAAGGAGCAGTCCTCTCTCATGGTCTTGTCTTTTGGAACTCGGTTAATACAATTGTTTCGTGGGGTCTGAGACCCGACGATGTCCAACCACTTCTCTTTCCCCTCTTTCATACAGGGGGGATTAACGTTCTCCTAATTCCTTTCTACCATCTTGGAGCTAAATCCATCATTATGGGCGATTTCAATGTAGAAGCAACTTTGCAGATTATAGAGAATGAGAAGTGCAGCCTGGTAATTGCAGTTCCTACGATGTTCAATATGATGTCTGAGTCCCCTAATTTTGCAAGGACGAATTTTGATAGCGTCCGTGTTTTCATCAGTGGTGGTGCACCCTGTCCAGTAGCGATAATGGAGAAATATTGGAACCGAGGGAAGATTCTCAAAATGGGTTATGGACTTACTGAGGTTGGACCCAATAATTTCTATCTTCCAGAGAGTGATGTCAAACGAAAACCATCATCTGTTGGATTTCCTGTTTTTCACTGCGATATGAGAGTCGTTGATGATAAAGGCAATGATGTACCTGTAGGTTCTATTGGTGAGTTGCTTCTAAAGGGTCCTCACATCTTCTCAGGTTATTGGGATGAACCTGAGGAAACTGCAAAGACAATCGAACCTGATGGGTGGGTTCATACTGGTGACCTCGTTATGAAAGATGATGAAGGATTCTATTTTATCACTGGACGTAAGAAGGATATGTTCATCAGCGGTGGAGAGAATGTATATCCCACTGAGATCGAGGAAATCTTATACAAACATCCAGCAATTCTCGAAGCCGCAGTCATCGGTGTACCTCACGAAAAATGGGGTGAGGTTGGGAAAGCGGTAATTGTGCTAAAGCCAGGAAATAGTCTTACTGAGGATGAGGTACTTCAGTATTTGGATGGCAAACTTGCACGATATAAGATACCAAAGCATTATGAGTTTCGTGACGAATTACCAAAGAGCGCTGCTGGAAAGATATTGAAACGCGAATTATGATTTTTAATGAGGTTGATTATTTATGGCTAAGAAGAATATTGGAATCGAAGCTATTGGCACCTACATACCAGATGAACGTCATACGGCTGAATACATCTCAAGCCAATCTGGCACACCAGTCGATGTGATCAAGACAAAGATGGGCATGCTGAGCAAAGCTGTACCTGGCAAAGATGATCATACTGTGGCAATGGGTGTGAAGGCTGCTAAGATAGCAATTGAAAGAGCTGGAATTGACCCTGCTAAAGATATTGACTTGGTTATCTGGGCAGGCGAAGTTTATGCGGAGCATCCAATGCAAACCTATGCTATCAAGTTTCAAGGTGAAATTGGAGCCACAAGGGCATGGGCATTTGATGTGAATCAGAGATGCGGTACTATTGTCGTTGCCATGATGATTGCAAAAGCACTTATGGAGACCCAAGGATATGAACGTGTTATTATCGGAAGTGGCTATCGCAATTCTGACCTCATTGATTATACAAATATACGAACCCGATTCATGCATGATTTGGCAGCCAGTGGAGTGGCTATGATACTACGCTCCGATTATGATAGAAATCTCGTATTGGAGGGAAGTGTCATCTCCGATGGTCAGTTCTCAGAGGATGTCTACGTGCCAGCAGGTGGAACAGTAATGCCAATTTCGTGTGAAGCCATAGAAAAGAAGCTCATCTATCTGGATGTAACAGATCCTGAAGGTCTCAAACAGAGATTAGACAAGTTATCAATGAGAAATTTCATCGAAGTTGTTGATGAGTCTCTCAAGAAGAGTGGTTACGACAGAAAGGATATCGACTATCTAGGTCTGATCCGTATGAAGAGGAGTGCATTTGAATACGTCGCAAATGAGTTAGGTGTTGATCCTTACAAACAATCTACCTATTTTGAGGAATGGGGTCACATGGGT
Source organism: Candidatus Thorarchaeota archaeon (assembly GCA_004524595.1). Next base: position 10,696 of record SDOA01000007.1, read on the forward strand.
CAAAATGATGCAATTGTGTCGCTTGAAGAAGGACTGAGGGATGAGAAGATTAAAGACGGGTCTCTTGTCGTTCTTACCGCAGCAGGAATTGGATGGTCCTGGAATGCCATTACAATAAAATGGGGAAAAGCGAAGTGAAGAAGATGAAAGTGACAAAATACTCAGATATCAAAATGGGTCAATCAGCAGAAGTCATTCATACAATTACAGAAGATGATATTCAAACATTCGGAGACCTTAGTGGTGACTATAACCCTTTGCATTTTGATGAAGAATGGGCTAAGACCACGATGTTCGGAGGGCGAATTGCTCATGGTATACTTACAGCCTCATTCATCAGCACTGCAATCGGTATGCATCTACCTGGTCCAGGCACTATCTACATGAGTCAGAGTATGCGTTTCTTAGGTCCTGTACGGATTGGTGATATTATTACGGCGCGAGTCGAAGTCATCAATCTAAATGATGAGAAAGAACGTGTGACATTGAAAACAACATGTAGAAATCAAGATGGCAAAATCATCATGGATGGAGAAGCTCTTGTTACATTGATGAAGATGAACTCTTGAATTGTACTTGTCCAATATCTTCATTTTAATAGGAATTTGAGTTCATAGATATCAATCTTAATTACCTAGTCAAACAATGGTATCCCTACCATCATTTGAGTATCCTTAGGAGCTATTCTATTTTATCTATTCACGTTTTGAAGAACTGAAGACATGAATGGTCTTCTTCATTAATTATAAACAAGCATTATCTTAATAAGGGAGTTTTTTCGATTTCGAATCCTGATTCATATATGATTACCTTTGTTAATTATTCATATTTATTTAGTTACATAATGTAACTTACATGAACAAAATGCGAAAAATAGCAAGATGTGTTGACTACAATGGAACAAGCGGAAAGTGTACAAACTTCTGAAGTATCAGAATTCAAACCAAAAATTGTTGCATTTCTTTGCAATTGGTGTAGCTACGCAGGTGCTGATCTAGCTGGTACAAGTAGACTTCAATATTCACCACATATCCATGCGATACGAGTGAATTGCTCAAGTAGATTAAATCCTGCTGTGATAATCAAGACATTGTTAATGGGTGCTGATGGTGTGCTGATAGCAGGCTGTCATCCGGGCGATTGTCATTACAAAACTGGCAATCTCTATACGCGGCGAAGGTATATGATGTTAAAAGTACTCCTTGAAACTTTAGGATTTGAACCAGAGCGATTGCGATTGGAATGGGTTTCTGCCTCAGAAGCCATTAAGTTTGCAACCGTTGCTAACGAATTTTCTAAAACAATCCAAGAACTCGGACCCAATACAATTGGAGGTTCGATTCTATGATTCAGTACGAAAAGACCATCTGTCCATATTGTAGTTGTGGATGTGGAATCTATCTTGTTATTGAAGATGGGAAAATTATTGGCCAGGAACCACAGAATGATCATCCTGTAAATGAGGGCGGAAACTGCCCAAAGGGTCGAAATGCTTACCAGTTCTTATATGCTGAAGATAGATTGAAGACTCCAATGATTAGAAAATCCGGCAGATTAGTCGAGAGCAGCTGGGATGAAGTCTTAGATTATATTTCTGATAAACTTAAACAAGCGGGTCCCAATGAATTTGGAATGATTGCTTCTGGCAAAAACACTAACGAGGACGCGTATGTCATTCAAAAGTTTGCACGTGTTGTTATGGGTACCAATAATATCGAATATTGCGGTCGGTTATGTCACTCTTCGACAGCAGCTGGCTTAGGTCCTACTGTAGGATCTGGTGTTATGCCAATCTCTCAACTAGATATTGAGACCGTCGATTGCATCTTTCTTGTCGGAATCAATTTGAAAGAGACCTTTCCTTTAATGTATAAGAGAGCTCTACGCGCGAAAAATAATGGAGCTAAAGTAATCGTCATGGATCCGCGAAAAACTCTAACCGCAAAAGAACTTGCTGATGTACATCTCCCATTGAACTCTGGAACTGATGTAGTTGTCATTAATGCATTGATGAAAATCATTTTGGACAAAGAGTGGGAGAACAAGGAATTCATCGAATCAAGAACAGTTGGTATTGAGGCTTTACGTAAACACTTGTCAACAATGAATCTCGATGAACTGTCGAAAATCTCTGGAGTTTCGCTTGATGATCTAGAAAACGCTGCCAAGCTTTTTGCAAAAGCAAAAAATGCATCTGTACTGTATAATCAGGGATTAAATCAACACATCACTGGTACTGATGGAATAAGGGCATTAGCATCTTTAGCACTGATTGCAGGTCAATATGGCCGACCTGGAACTGGTCTTTCGCCAACTAGAGGTCAGATAAATGGAGAAGGGACTGGAGATATGGGTTGTCTGAATGTTTTCTATCCCGGTTTCCAGAAAGTTGGAACTCCTGCTGAACCACATAAGAAATTTGCTGAATTATGGGGTGTTGATAATCTTCCAGATAAACCTGGTCTCCCATATACAAAAATAATCGAGCAGACTAAATTCCTATGGATAATAGGAACGAACCCGATGATGGCTATTCCAGACACGGATAATGTGAAGAAAGCTTTGCAAGCAAAGGAGCTATTGATAGTTCAGGACATCTTTCCGACAGAAACTGCACAACTTGCTGATGTTGTTTTGCCTGCGAGTACATGGGTAGAAAGGGAAGGTACACATGCATATGTCGATAGGCGAGTTCAGAAGATTAATCAGCTCTTAGAGCCACCCGGAGAAGCAAAACCAGATTGGTGGATTGTGACGCAGATAGCTGATAGAATGGGATTCAAAGCAAAATTCGATTTCACATCTCCTCAAGAAATCTTTGAAGAAATTAGAAGAGTTGTGCCACCTTACAAGGGTCTTACGTATAAACGTCTAGAAGAAACTTTGGGTGGTATCCAATGGCCCTGTCCTACTGAAGAGCATCCTGGGACAAGTACATTCTTCACAGAGAAGTTCAATACTCCTGATGGATTGGGCCATCTTCAAGTCGTAAACTACATTCCTCCTGCTGAACTCCCCGACAAAGATTACCCGTATATACTATCAACTGGTAGAACTATCTTTCATTACCATACAGGAACAATGAGTCGGAGAACTCCGAATCTTGATGCAGAGATATCTGAAGCCTATTTTCAGATTAATCCAAAGGATGCAGCTTTACAGGGGATAAAAGATGATGTTGAAGTCACATTGAGGACCAGACGTGGCAGTGTGTCAGCTAAGGCTAAAATCACAGATCAAGTGCCTGAAGGATTTGTCTTTCTTCCATTTCATTTTAGTGAGTCCTGTGCAAATAAGATAACCAACCCTGTTCTTGACCCTAATTGTGGGATGCCTGAATACAAAGTATGTGCAGTTAAACTGGAGGTGTTAAATTGAGCGATCAAATGTATATAGCTCGTTCACTGGATGAGAGTGTTTTAGAGCAGAATGAATCTGGAGGAGTCTTAACTTCCATCCTTCGATGTGCTTTAAAGAGTGGGCAAATTGATGGTGTTGTGACCGTGAAGGCTAAAAATCGTGATAGATTTTCTGGAATCCCAGTCCTCATCAACAACCCTGATGAACTACTTGAAACAATGGGTTCTCTCCATTTCTCAGTACCTAATATTGCACGATTTGTGAAGGAATATCTACAAGGTGGGTCTTCGAGGCGGTTGGCTGTGGTTGGAAAACCATGTGATATTAGATCCATTATTGAGCTCCAAAAACGGAACCAGATTGATAAAGAGAATATATTTCTCATTGGAGTGAACTGCAGTGGCACAATCTCTCCTGCTATTGCTCGTGAAATACTCAAAAAGCATCTCAAAGTAAATCCTAATGATGTTATCGAGGAAGATATCGATAATGGTGTATTGACTGTCTTTCTAAAAGATGGAAAGAGTAAATCGATTGACCTGGTAAAGCTCGAAAAGAAAGGAATTGGTAGAAGGGAAAATTGTACACGGTGCGAGTTCAAGATTCCAACCTTTGCAGATCTAGCTTTTGGAAAATGGGGAACTGAAGAAACAGGCGGAACATTCGTCGAGATTTTCTCCGAGAAAGGTCAGAATATCTTTGATAATGCAGTTCAAAATCGGTGCATTGGAGTGGAAAAACCATCGAAGAATAGCATAAAAACTAGAGGGGAGAAGAACCAGATTGAGATCGACCGAGCTTTAGAACAGAGAGTTCGTGATTTCAACCCTATAATGGATATGAGTCCCTCTGAGCGACTAGCTTATTGGTTAAAAGAGTTTGACAAGTGCATCAAATGCTATGGTTGTAGAGATGCCTGTCCAATTTGTTACTGTGAAGAATGTCTACTTGAGGCAAATAGGGATTTCCTTGAAGCTGGAGTAGTTCCACCAAATGCACTCTTTCCATTAACAAGACTCTCTCATGTTGGTGATTCTTGTGTGAATTGTGGACAATGTCAGGATGCATGTCCTATGGACCTTCCATTGGTACTACTCTTTACTCTTCAGAATGATAGATTGTCAAAGGTCTTCGAATATAAATCTGGTACTACCCTTGGTGATGGTCCTCCGTTGAATACAGCAATGGAAGAAGAACTGAGAATCGATGATGTTTTCTTAGATGTTCCATCTCTGAAGAAGAAAATAAATAAATGATGAATTGGATTGAAAATGACTGATTGAATGCTGATGGGCAAATTTCAAAATTCTTTGAATAGCCTGTCTATTTCGACTTCAAAATACCCCATAGTAGAACATCAGTTGTTTCGCTCATTGATCCCCAACGTTTAATGTTCGATTCACCAATAAACCAAGTGAATACAATGCTTGCTAATATAGTTCCAATCAGTGCTCGTATAATGACTGGTTCTCTTATATCACGTATTTCGGATTTCACTCGAAAAATTTGTTTCATGAAATTTGAATCAGTAGGGAAGTTCTTTTTTATTGCTAGAGGTACATGTTTCCCACCCATCTCAATTAGCTCAATAAAAAAGAGATTAAGTAATTTTTTATCTCTCTGAAATTCTCTATGGAGTTGATTTATTGCGTTTGTTAGAAGGTTTTCTGCAGTTTCTCCTTTCACATCATTTAGAATTTCAAGTATCCTGAATAAAGGATGTTTTTCAATGAAGACTGCTTCAAAGATTTCTTCTTTTCCTCCAAAGTGGTTGTATATGGAACCCGCTTTAATTCCTGCATCTTTAGCAATATCTCTCATTGAAGTACCTTGATATCCATTCTCGACGAATAGACTATAGGCCGAATCAAGTATTCTCCTCTTTGTTGACACAACCGATTTCATTCAATCTCTTCCTCTTATCAGTCATAGTTCAATAACCTAACAAACGTTAGTTAATATAACTCGTTTGGTAAAGAAGATAATGATAAAATATTTTGATGTAAATTGGTTTAAGGTTAAATAATTGTGAAAATCAACAAGCAAAATTCCCGGGATAACCATTCCAACAATAATAATATAGTTCTATCACAGTCCATTTATGTGCTAATATATCGTTAAAATGATGGAGAATATTCTCGACTTCAATTTTCTCCAATTAGTTTCTAAGGAGCGAAGTATCCATGCTGCGCCAACGAAATACGATGCTTAAGATATTGGTCTTAGTACCTTTGGCATCTCTTTTTGTTTGGTTTGCCCTTGGTCCTGCTGGATTGGTTTCTTACTCGCCAGCAACAAGACTTAGCGTTCATTCTGTCTTTGCGTTCTGGATTTCAATTCCTGCCGCTCTAGTTCTACTATCTTACCAGAAGTTAAAATCGCGCCCACACATTATTTTGATGGCAGGATTAGTATATTCAATTGTTTTGCACATTGGAAGTGCAGGAAAAAATTTACTTAATCTTTCACAAAATATTGAAAGAGTACTTACAGATACTGTAGCTGACCTTTTGGAATTGGCTCTTTTTGGGTCTATCATTGCTGCGGCAACGCTCTGCTACTATAAGCAATCCACCTCAGATGATATCATCTCTCATTCAAGAATTGTCATCATATCATTTCTCTTCCTTCCATCCGCAATCTATGGAGCAATTTGGTTTTTCGTTTTGCCCTTTCTTAGCCAAACTGCACTTTTGGCATCAAGTATTCTACTGACAGCTATCGCAACTTTTGGATTGTTTGGTGGTTCCATTCTGACAGTGAAAATTAATACAAAGAATCTTCCTTTAGATAAAGGGTATTTTATTACTTCATTGCTTCTTTTTGCAATATCAACGATTGCTCTCCTTTTCACATTGTCCACTCCATCAACAGGTTGGGAATATTCCGAGAATCTACAAATGGCTGGGTTTCTTGTCTTGTGTTTAGCTCTCTCAGTACCTTTCCTGCGAAAGACTGGATTTACAAGACGTGGATCTTATGCTTTCTCTATTATACTGTTAATGGTTGCATATTTCCCATTTTTGATTACTATTACCATCGATTCGATGTCACTAGATATGATTATTGAACCCTCAAATCTCTTAGCATATTCAATCATCCATTTTGGTGCTGGTTCACTTGCAGGAATGATGGCGATTCTTTTATACTTCTATCCTAAGAAACTGAAATCTTGGAATCATTATCCTCTGATATTAATATTCGGCCTTTGGGCTTCATTCACCCTGATTCTTTTATTTACTCTGACTATTCCTGGAATTCCCCTTTTAGGTGAACCACTTACACCTTACACTGTTGGAAGTATACTAACCCTTGCACTACTATTGGTTGCTATATACTGGACTACGAATCCACCATCTGAGGAACGAACTCCACCAACACTGGTTCAACTTATTTTTGTCCTAATAATGATGGTTTCTTTAATCATAATTGGAGAAGTCATAAATCAAATTGCTCTTCGTGTGAATCCGGGGTTAATAGATAGTAACATCGGAAGCATCATCATTCTATGTACAAATCTGATAATCATGTTTGCATATGCTCATCTAGTCTTTCTTTCAGCTCTTCGCTCAAGAGGGGTCATAACCATAGAAATCTACGTAGTAGTATTTTTAGCAATGTGGACTTTGCCTAATATTTTAAGGAGCTATTATAGTGTCTGGGAAAGTGGCTGGTGGGTTTCGGAAATCTATCTATTCATAGGTCTATTAGCTGGAGCTCCTCTATTGGCAATATTGTATATTCGTGCACTGCACGATATTGAAGAGTCGCACAATAAGGCAAGCATTTACGCTGACCTTTTAATGCATGATATGACTAATTTCAATCAAATGCTTCTGACATCCTTTGAACTACTTAGTTCTGAAAATATTACAGATGAGCAGAGAGCAACAATAGCAAATAATGGGTGTAATGTAATATCTTGGGCTGGACAAATGATTAGCAATGTGCGCCTTCTAAGTGAAACTGATCGACTTGACCAAAGTCAATTAATACCAACGAATTTAGTAACAATGATCGTGACAACCCTTGATCTCTTCAGTGAAAGGATTTCTTCTGGGGAACTAATCGTGGAGTTTAAACCAATCAAATCTGAAGCAATAACCTTAGCAAATCAATTAATTGTGAATATCTTTCTTAATATACTCTACAGCCTTTTTGAATGTAAAATTCACGGAGAGTCGATCTCAATAAGTATCGAGCCTGTGGAGCATGATAATACTGAATATTGGCAAACTAACTTTGTTGCACAGTGTTTTTCCAAAGTTAGTGGTAAGACATATGGTAGTAAATTGGGATTATTAACAGCTCAAACAATAGCCAAGTCATTCAATGGTCATTTTGAAGAAATTGAACAAAGAATTGATGATGCTAAAATTGAAAAGACATTCTTTGTCAGATTCCCGGTTGGAAGATAATTATCTTTATTGATTTATTTATATATGCTTTTCATAGTTTTAGTACTACGCTGTGTTAACGGCATTAATAGATGTATGAGCCTGATTAGATACTGAATGAGTATGACATTACATCATGAACGACCACATTTCTGAAATTGTCATTATTTGATATACCAAGACTCTATTTGTAAGTATATAGATGAACTTTGAGCCCTTATGCAAGATTTATTAAGACTATACTCACTTGAAGCACTCGCAGGTACATGAAAAGCGAGACGCGCTTTCTAAGATGGAAATTGTCGAGGACTTATTTTACTCATCGCAAATCTCAGAGGAACACGCTAGTTTTGAACGACTTGCAGATCGCATAGAGCGAGTGTAATAACAATGGGTTATGAAGAACGCGAGCCCGTAGAGGCTACTGTGGCTGAATTGAAGCCACGAATGAAGAATGTCACCATTGCTTTCAAAGTATTAAGCATTGGTGAAGAAAGAGAAATTGAATCACGTAAGGATGGATCAACTCATCGTGTTTGTGATATTAAAGTAGGTGACTCAACAGGCACCGTAGAAGTGCCATTGTGGGACGAGTCTATTGATGGTGTTCAAGAAGGTACAACATATAATCTGACAAATGGGTATACTGGTCTTTTCAAGGGAAATCTCAGATTGAATGTGGGACGATATGGCAAACTTGAACAGGCAGAAACACCTATCGAAGAAATCAACGAAGAGAATGATATGTCTGCAGCCGAGCATGAAGATGACCGTCCCCGAAGAAGTTATGGCGGCGGTGGTTATGGCGGTGGCGGCAGAAGTGGCGGCTACAGCGGTGGCGGAGGCTATGGTGGCCGTGGCGGTAGTGGTGGAGGCTATGGTGGTAGAGACCGTCGTGGTGGCGGTGGCGGCTACCGAGATGGCGGAGACCGTCGACGTCGATATTAGATCAAATAGAACCGATTCTGTTTAATAGAAAATGGTGATGGAAACATCACCATTTCTCATTCCGGGTGACTACTTGTAGCCACCCACTTCTTTTCAATAGTCGCATGATGCAACATCATGGACAAGGTAATAAGGACATATACCTTACAGAAATATGCAGGCAATTAAGCAAGAGGCGCCTTTCATGCATGGTTTCGTAAGGGAAGATTCCCATTTCGCACACCCAGGAATGATTACGCTAGTTTTGTAAGACCTGCAAATCTCAAAAGTGAGAGAATTCGCAATGAGCTATCAAGAACGTGAGCCAATAGAGGCGACTGTGGCTGAACTGAAGCCACGAATGAAAAATATCACAATCACTTTCAAGGTGATTGAAGTAGGAGAAGAGCGAGAGGTTTCTTCCCGTAGTGATGGTGCAACACATCGTGTAGCTGATGTTACAGTTGGTGATTCTACCGGGACAATTCAAGTCCCATTATGGGATGAAGCAATTGATAACATTGTAGCTGGTTCAACCTATACTTTGAAGAATGGATATACAGGTCTCTTCAGAGGTAATCTACGACTCAATGTTGGAAAATATGGTGAACTCTCTGAGGCAGAAAATCCTATTGAAGAAGTAAATACTGAGAATGACATGAGTGCAGAAGAGCATCCAGACGAACGACCTCGAAGAAGCTATGGTGGCCGTGGCGGAGGCTATGGTGGCCGTGGCGGTGGTGGTTATAGTGGCGGTGGCGGAGGCTATGGTGGTAGAGACCGTCGTGGTGGCGGTGGCGGCTACCGAGATGGCGGAGACCGTCGACGTCGTTACTAAAGATCACACTCAAATACTGTAACTAAGTTGAAATTGGAATTGGTCATCTCTTCGTTGACCAATTTCTAATTATTTCTTTTTCAGAATCAAGATTCAATATTTCAGTTGAATTCCAAAATCATTCGAATATTGGACCCACTGTCATCGCTTTAAATTACTTGCTCGTCTTAGAATCAATGTCTTCATTGCTTCAGACATATTGACATGAGATTTGTTGATTACACGTTCACTCCACTCGATATTCAATGTTAATTCCATTTTCTCCAAAACAGCTTTGATTTTGCTCAAGGTAATAAGGTCCGTTTTCAATCCCAAATGCATAGCTGATAAGACCTGACACCCGTATGCTGTAAGCCATAGGTCTTCCAAAATTACAGGTTCTTTAGGTTCTGTGATTGTACCAATCATATTCATAAAAACGTCGTAAAGTATTACTTCTTTTCCAACGACTGTAATCACTGTATTCTCCATCTCTTCTCTTCGAAGATCAAGTATTTTTGGTATCAACACATCTGCGGGTGTACCAACCATTCTTTCAATATCTAACAGCGCAGTCGTACCACCTGATTCGAATTGTTCCAGCAGGGTTTCAACGAGAGTGTGCCTGAGAAAAGTCTGAATATCTATCAAGTCTGAGTCGGATGGAATGTGTTCTAATGCTGTTAAAATGTCATAATCACATCCGGATAGTTCTTCGAGACCCATCCCCTCTAATATATCCCATCCTACTTCCAACCAGATGTCATCTGTGACTTTGGTGCGAACTTCTCTAGCTACTTCCAAGAAGTCATTGAAACCGTACCGTTCGATGACTCCTCCAGATTTGATATTTGTTATTTTATCAAAGATATCGAGGATATTTGATGCTGTCAATGTGAGTCTCCGTTTCCCAGAGTAATTACTTATTTGTGTTAACAAAGCATCGTTTATTATTATCCCTTGATTGAATTATCATATATCCTATCGACAGTGTCTTAAGTTGGTTAATGATTCAAAAATTTTCACCGAGGCTATTCTATGGATGATACCTACGACCCTCCCTCAATTGATTTCATAGATCGAGTGCATCGTACCCACCTTGGTTTTCTTGGACTAAGTAAAAATCTATGGCGCCTTGCAGCAGTTCTGGCTATAGCTCAATTTTCAACTGCCCTTTGGAAATGGGAGTTTAGTATTTTCTTAGAAGGTTTTCTTGAACCTTGGCAGATGGGAGTGGTTTTTTCAGGAGCTACATTTGCAGGATTAGTAGCAAGCGTCTTTTCTGGATATATTGCAGATTTTATTGGGAGAAGATGGACAATATCTCTTGGCTTTATCCCAGTCATAATAGGATTGATTACTCTGTCCTATTTTCCCATTTGGCCATTCGTTGCAGTCCAGTATGGATTAGTATGGTTTGGAATGAGTACATCACGTTTGATATCAAGAGCAATACCAGCAGATGAAATTGCATCTGACCATGGACATAATCCAGCACGTCGTCTAATGATGGTCATGATGCCCCTATGGTTTGTAGATGCTCTTGGCCCTCTGGTTGGTTCTTTTCTTATGAACTATGGTTACCAATCAGGAGACCTTCATCGAATAGGGGGAATAGCCGCTATTATCACATTTCTTTCAGCAGTAGTATTAATCAGAGAATCGTTAGGATCTGAAGTCATCAAAAAAGCTCGAGCAGGCCCTAAGATATCAATCAGGAATCTAGGTCGAGAATATTGGATATTCACCACTGGTATGATTGGTTTCTCATTCTCTTGGAGTATGTCTATTCCACTTCTCGGAAACCTCTGCGTTGGTCCTTGGAATGTGGATATTATTACTTATGGATTGACATGGAGTCTCTTTTCCTTGACAAGTGCAATAATTATGTATCCAGCAAGTATTTTCGCAGATCGAAATCTGAAAGGTGCAACAATTATAGGTATCTTAGGTAATGCTCTCATATTTCTATGGTTCAGTGTTGGAACAGGTGCTCTTCAGATGTATCTTATCAATTTTCTTTGGGCTATTCCTTTTGTTCTCTGGATTGGTGCAGAACGAAGTATAATAGTACTAGTGGTTTCTAAGGAAACAAAAGGGAGAGCACTCGGTACCTATGATTTACTTATGGGCTTAGTTGGTGTGATTGCAGCCGCCTTTGGAGCTTTACTTTGGGAAATAACTAGTAGTCTGAGATATGTCTATGCATTTGCTGGGGTTGGGATGTTTGTAAGTCTAATTATTCTAATTCCGCTTCTTCAATACATCCATCCAGAAAATTATCAAACTAACAACAATTTATAATCGCCATTAAGCTAGTAAATAGGATGTTTTCCCTTCTAAAAATTGTAGATGTTTTCAGGAAAACGAAATGATGACTCGCAGGATTTCTTTATCAATGATAACACTCCATATCAGAGGGGCGAGGTATCGAGAATGTCAGATATATCGATGGACTCTCAACAAATTCAAAAAATAATGAATGTCGTTCATGAAGGAATGATAGTGGTTCAGGATGAAGATATCGTCATGACAAATGCTGTTTTTCTTCAAATGTTAGATTGTGAGATTGATGACATTCTTGATTCACCCTTTGATGAAGTAGTCGATTCATTATCTAAACGTCACGATGCAGAAAAGATTGAAAATTTTCTTTCAGGGGAAATCCTATCAGACTTCACCACCCGATTATCATCAAAGAGTGGAATTACTATTCATGTAGAGATTAGACCCACTCTGATTACCATAGATGGTCAATCATCAATCCTTGCTTCTGTTCGTAACATTTCAACTCAGATAGCGCTTGAATCAGCTGTCACTGAATTAGAAAACAGGTTCGCAACTCTTTACGATATGTCTCCTGTAGCATACTTCACACTAAATCGAAATGGAATTGTAGAACAGGTGAATGCTGCTGCTGAGGAGCTCTTAGGGTATGCGGCTGAAGACATTCTTGGAAAACCTCTTGCTGAATTCTTCCCTGAACCTAGACCAGGTTATGATGTCGGAGCTGATATCATACGTGAAGTAATGCGAGGAAAGAGTATTACTGGATTAGAAATGGAGATGCTTCATAAAAATGATCGAACAATCTGGGTCAGTGTATCTTCGCGAGCGTTATCTTCAGGTGTCGATAAACCTATCGAGATTGGCTTCACAGCGATAGATGTTACAAAACGCAAAGTAACAGAACAACGATTACGAGAAGAAAGTGAACGTGCTAACTTATACTTAGACCTGATGACTAGTGATCTCAATATGACCATTCAAAATGTGTTATTTGCCCTTGAAGACTTGAGCATCTCTTTAGATCTTCCGGATAGATTGAAGATATTAATTAGTGAAACAGCATGGAGCTTGCGTAGTTCTGCAAGAATGATAGCAAATATGGGCGTTTTAATATCTCTAGATCATGAACCTCCTGTAAAAACAAAAACAAAGTTATTACCTCACTTTAACAAAGCTATTCGTGAGGCAACAAGAGATTTTGAGTGGAAGAATATTGATGTCAAAACGCATATTTCTGATCCTGGATTTGAAGTAAATGGTCATGCATTTATTTGGTACATATTTTTCAATATTATTCATTTTAGTGGAAGTATCGAAAGGACCCAAGATGTTTCTCTTGAGATAAATGCCGTTCTAACAGAAATTGATGAGATTGTGAGGATAGAATTCATTGATAGGAATTTAGATATTCCAGATGAACAAAAGACTTTGATTTTCAGACGTGAAGGAAAGACAGAGGAATTACCAGGTGGAATAGGAATAGGATTGACAGTTGTTGATAGATATATCTCTGATTTGGGCGGACGAATCTGGATCGAAGACATAGAATTGGGAGATTCGTCAAAAGGATGCAAATTCGTTGTTTTACTACCTGTTTGGAGAGAGGCTATTAAAATACCCACAATTATGTTTTACAAATCTGACCATTGCGTCTTTTGTGGACCTGTGCTTGATAGTCTAACAGCAGTTCTAAATGAGTTTGGAATAGGCAGTCCCTATTTGCAAGTGATCAATGTCGATGAGCCCTCTTGTGACGTAAATGAAGATGACCTGCCGGCTCTCCCTACAATACAAATGGGAAATGAACTGCTCTCAGGCTTTCTCTCAGATGATGACTTGCGTTCTGCGATTTCAAAGCTTATCTTCACAGCAGGGAGTTAGTACTATTTCTTAGGAGGTATAGGTACTACAATATCATATTCATCCTTGATACCCATTTCAGCAACTCCAACATTCGGATATATTGTCATCTGGTCTCGTAGAGCTATCATATATCCATCATATTCTGTTCGGATAACACCCTCACCAATTGGTCTTCCATGAATGTCAGTTATCATGGCTATCGGTTGACCATTCTTTACTTTTTCACCAGGACCAACAAGTAATCTAACAATACCTGAATGTTGTGATCTTGGATGTTCTATTCTCCTCAAACGATACTCTGGCATTGGGACTTTATATTCTGTGATTCTCTCTTTAGGAGAATCAAGCATCCCTGCCCATCTTAGAAGATTTTTTGTCGCCTTAACAGCCCCTGAAACAATCTCTGGATACAAGACACTGTTGCTTCCTAATTCAACTGTAAATGCTGGAATCCTTAGAGAATTTAAAACTGCTCCAGATAGTGATCTGTGATATTTTAAATTCATGTACTTCTTAGGTGGAAAATCTGCTGTCATCATAGCTCCTGCTCCAAATGCCTCAGCCATTGCGAGTTGTTTCTTAGCAAGCGCTTCAGCTGTAGGTCTCTCTTTTTCACCATCGTAAAATATTCGATCTAGAATCGAGTATGGAACTGAACGTAATGAATGATTATGGATATCCATATGAAAATCCGCATATTTTTTGAAATAGGAGTATAATACCACTGCAACCTGTTCATAAGGTTTGAGGAATTTTTTGTCCTCATCTTCTTCTTCAATATTGGCAAACAATCCTTCTGGAAACTGGCGATTAGGATCTTCATCTTGATATTCAGGATACCTCTGATATAGCCGCAATCCCGTTGGGTTAAGAGTGGGAATTGATACAATTGTTCCCTGCAGCTCATCTGTCAGACTTTGAGTTATAAGTTCGTGTAGAACTGCTACACCTGTCAATTCGTTACCATGTATATTTGCAGTCAGGAAAAAGGTGGGACCATCTTGTCTTCCTTGCGCTATCACTATAGGAATTCTATCTTTTGCCCCAGTAGGGAGGTCCATCGCATCAATAAAGCCATAGGTAATCTTTCCAGGTGAGCTCTTGACGTTACCAATTTTAATCAACTTCATAATTGACACTCGAAGTCAAGTGTAGAAACCATCCTATTAATTCACCGAGCTGAGTAAACGTAAAAAATACATTTGAACTACTTGTGCTTTTCTTAAGGGTCTTACCACTCAATAGGTTCGAGGTCTTTCCTTCGTAATCTTTCTCCTCTGCGTTCTTTAGCCTGTTCCCAACGAAGTTTTTCCTCTTTAGAGCTAAGAATCAATGGAATGACTAACTTGGGTTTTCCATTATCATCAGTAGCAACATAGGTAAGAAAAGCTCTACAATTCTTCGAAGTTTCACCAGTGAACGGATTTTCTGATATGACTCTAACTTCGATCTCCATTGAGGTAGTTCCTACAAAATTAACCCATGCTTCTAAAGTTACTATATCTCTCTGTCGTATTGGGCTGAGAAAATTCAATGAGTCAATAGAAACAGTAACTATCGCACTCCTGCTATGTCTTTTCGCAACAATGGACCCTAGAGTGTCAATCCAATTAAGCAGTCTTCCTCCATACAGGGTTCCATTATTATTAACATCATTTGGGAAGACAGTCTGTGTCATTATTGTGCGCGATTCTGTAACAGTTTTTCCTTCCATTGGCTTTCAACCTGAAAAGATTTAGTTCGATAGTTGAATTAATCTGTTACGACTACTACTATATCACTTGGATGATGATGATGTCTATGAAATATTCTATCATACCAATTGGGTACGTCGAAAAGAGTGGCTCTAATGTTTCTCTAATAATCAAAGATTCTTATTGGGCTGCCACCACGCACCTGGATCTATTTTCACATATCATCATTCTCTGGTGGATTGATGGTCGTGATAATCCATCAGATAGACAAACTGTTCTTGTGTTTCCTCCAAGGAATAAGGGAACAGATCAATCTGGTGTTTTTGCATGTCGGTCTCCCGCAAGACCAAACCCAATTGGACACACAATTGCAAAGGTTGAAGGAATTGTTGTAACGAAAAATCAGATAATAGTCGATCATATGGATGCAGAATCTGGCTCTCCGATTATTGATATTAAGCCATATCTTCCATCTTCAGATAGGGTAGAGGATGCAAAGGTTGCACCTTGGTTTGTTGATCTAATTCCTAGATATTATTAGCTCACTATGGACCCTCATAATATTTCTCAAGTAATTCATTAAGAAAGTCTGAACCTCTTCTTATGATTGTCATAGGATCTTCAACAATGTATGCAAACCTATAAGTCACTGCTGCTGTTGGTTTTGCCCATACCTGGTAAGTAGGTCGTGTTACGAATATTTCGGACCATTTGTCACAGACTTGATTGAACCACTTCATCATAGCTGTCTGTTTATAACTCATATGAATACTGATATCGAATGTATATCTATACGCTTCTTCAATACCAGTGATCTGTTTCAATCGATTTAGTGCATCACCTAAATGATGAACATAATTTCGTCCTCTATCTGCTGCTAAAATTTCTTGTTTTTCGTCTGCTTCTATTTTCTGAATATAGTTACTAATGTCTATGCGATAGTTGGTGACTGCACTGCTAACTACTTTATTGTTTGGGACTAGTTCAGTTGTTTCATCAGCTAAGAGTATTCTTGTATAATTCAGAGTAATTTCACGAACGATTCCTTCCACATTCCCAATTTTTACATAATCGCCAACTCGAAACGGACGTGCAGTGAGAACGTATAACCCACTAACTATATTCCCTAGGGCTTGAGAGAAAGCGAGACCTAATGCTGTACCAAATATTGCACTCAAAGAGAGTATTGTGGCAAAACTTGTTTCAAATGTTGTGATAATGACTGAAACTGCAGCCATAAAGAAAATGAGTCTGAGAATGATGACTATTCCAGTTGATGCTTCTGCTCCCATACCGATGCTTTGTAAAGACTTACGTGCTAAGCGAGTAATTACTACATATATGATAAGCAGGATAATGAGTGTTATAATGAGAACTAAATAGGGAAATATTTGTGTCCAATAAAACCTGATATACTCAATCGGATCAGTGAAAAAATCAGGTGGAGTCACTTGTATCACTTTTTCAACCTCAACATCACAAATGAAGAATTCATATTTGAATCGTTTGGGTTTTGTAGTTTCATGTGAACTTTTTTACTCTTTCACACATTTTTATATGGCTATTATTGATAGATGCAATAGGAGTAATAAGGAGTTGTTTGGAAAGGTCTCTTCTAAGCCTGTAAGTCTTTTCTTGAAATTCCTATTCATAATGCTATTACCATCACTCTACATTTTTACAAACTTTGGTGAATTTATTTATTCGCTATCCTCTAGTTTTCTTCTAACATCATTAGGGTATTCACACATTGGGGTATTCCCAGATTATTCCTCTAATTTGCCACACTCTGTTTTTCAAATAATCACTATCTTAATTCGAAATTTAAGTCTGGGATCTATAGTCGCTTTTCCTGGTTTTGTCTATGATTATAAGATTGATCAAATTCCATTGAGAAAATCCTATTGGAAAATGGGATTGGGTGTGTGTATTGCCTTAGTTTTCAATACAGTTGGGGTCGTTTATTTCATCGTACCTCTCTTCACAGGTCCTTCGTATATATACAATTTTGACTACTATACGATTTCAATGCAGTTGGCTGTGTTTCCTGTGTTGGTCATGGCCACATTCATTGTCTTACCATTGATACAAAGACAGGCAATATCTATCGCAAGTCCACTTGAACTTCATGATCGAAGTGCGAAGGAGATAAAGCAATTTCCTGAACTAAAGATAAAGAGGGAAATTAGAGTATCGATGATTCTTTGGATCATTCTTTGTTTCTTTCCTTTTTTCATTGGATTATCCGGTAACATCTGGAGAGCACATTATCTGATGGGTCTTTTGTTTACATTCACAATTCACGCAAATGTGTTCTATGATTCTATGACCACATTATTATATGGGGAGATTACCAACTTGGTTGCTCTTCAAAACACTGCTCTCTATTCAGTGGGAAATTTCTACTTTGTAAGAGAAATCTATCGTTTTCTTAGAACGGAGGTCACACGCAGGAGATTGTTACTAGTTGGCATTATAGCAACCTTCTTTCCACTAATTGTTAGAATGGTATTTCCCCTTGGATATTATTACTACTATTATACTATAATACCTCTCCCCTCTGTTTTCTTTGCGGGTTTGCTAATTATTAAACTGCATAGACCACTTACTGGTTTGACAGATCGTTTATGGAAGGAAGACCAAACCCGACATTGGTGGGATGAAACTGATGTAGAAAAGAACGAAGAAGAGGGAGCTGCTTCAACTCCTGAACTTCCATATCGACCTCAAGACAGCATTATAAAAGTTCCATTGTACTACATCATTATTTCAAGAATTAAGAATCTCGGAAGCAAATTCCAGAAATAATGCCTTACTTCTCCTCTATTTCTGTTGTACATCAAAAACTAATGTCTTTACTACCACTGGAACAACTACATCCTCAATGACTGGTGCTCCTATGTCGATAAAGTCTCCTTCTCTTAGAGATATTTCATCTATTGAGAGAATCTCATTAGTAATCCCGGTTTCTCTTCGCATAATATTCCCCACGCTATTACCAATATCTGTATCGAAACACATCAAGATTGGTTTATTATTTGAAATTGTTTCGGGGAGTGCAGCAACAACACCTTTGGCAAATTCTAGGAGATTTTCATAAGATGGTCGAACAGCGTCTTTGAACGCAAGTATCATTGGATCGACTCCTTCTCGGAGATCAAATCTCTTAATCGCTTTATCTATTGCCTTCTGAACTATTGCAGCATCCGATTTTCTACCTTGAATATATGGTACAACAACTGGTAAATTCCTCAATGGATAACCAAGACCAGATGAGAGAAATGTCGTTGAACCACTCACTTGCAGGCTGAAATGTCCTGCACCGATAACAGTCGCACGAATCCTCTGGTCTGGCTCTCCTATAGGTAAGCCGAGAGCAGTTGCTTTCTTCTTAATAGATTGGGACAAAATGTAGCCCAAATCATTATACTGATTATTATCAGTATCATAATAGTATTCTGCTACACCACCTGAAAATGTAATAGTATCTAGCTCACCTTCAAATATGAGTGGAGGGGTCATCATCAATAGGCGAGTACTATCTCGAAGAGTCTTACCTTGAATTCCATCGATGAGTGCATTTGCGAGTTCATCAGCAATTTTCTCTTTAGTATCAGAATCGAGTTCTTCTCCTAATTCAAGCTTTAAACCTAAAAGGGAAGCAATCTTCTTTCCAGTTTCTTCAAGTCTTATAATTATTCCATTCTGATCTGTTGCAATCAACCGCCCTCCAACATTGAGAGCTGCTGTTGCAATGATTCTCCCATCAGTACATATAGCGATGTTTGAAGAACCTCCACCTATATCGACATTCATTATTGTCTTACCATTCTCAGCAGAGCGTGCTACAGAACCAGAACCATATGCTGCTAGAACAGCCTCGAAATTAGGTCCTGCTGTAGCTGCCACAAACTTGCCTGTTTCTCCAGCTAATTCATTAACAATCCATTCTGCATTCTCTTTCTTAGCTGTTTCACCTGTTATTATTACGGCACCTGTATCAACATCAGTCACTGCAATTCCTGCAGTCTTATAATCTTCAAGAAGAAGTTCTTTGAGAGCATCGAAATCTATCGTCTTTTGGTCCCTGAATGGAGTGAGATGGATGGGTCCTGAATAGAGGATTCTACGGTCTATAATTTCAAATTTTTCAGTTGGATTCTTTCTGTTTTTTTCGAGAGTGAGTTTACTGAATACAACATGAGAGGTAGAAGAGCCGATATCAACCCCAACACTTAGTAGTTCTCTCTGCTGGACTCTTAGAATACATATCCACTCCAATTAGGTATAGAATGCAGCGCTCAATGATAGTCCCTTTTAGGTTTATGTTCAAGGCGCAATTTTTCCTTACCGTAGGTTTCATAATGAAGTTATGAAATGATATAATGAATTACCATGGACGTCATTAAAGCAATCCGAAATCGTAGAAGTATTAGAAAATATAAATCGACAGAGGTTACTCCAGAACAAATTCATACAATACTTCAGGCAGGTCGATGGGCACCTTCAGCATCAAACAAACAACCTTGGCATTTCATTGTCATTCGTGATGCTGGGATCCGCTCTCAACTCGCTCAAGCACATCCCTATGGAAGATTCATGAGTGAGTCACCTGTTGTAATCGTTGTTCTAGGAGACCCATCAAAACACCCACGATATCATCTTGCAGATCCTCACAATGCAGTACAAAATATGTTGCTTGCAGCATTTGCTGAAGGATTAAGCACTTGTTGGATGGGTGTTCGTGATACTGATATTGAACCTACCTTTCGCGATATTCTAAGGATACCAAATGAACTTCGAGTCATATGTGCGATATCTGTAGGATATGCGGATCAAGAACGGACAAGTACTAGATTGCCGTTGGAAGAAATCGTTTCTTGGGAGCATTTCGGAAACAAGAGTGAGTGATTCTCAATGACTGGAGCTCGAGACCTAGGGTTTCTTCTGCATAATATTGAGCCTAAGCACATTCCCGGAGAATACGTCTTTTGTTCAATTGACAGAGAAACCCTTCGAGCTCTAAAAGATACACCACTTCTCACTTTCAGAGAATCTGAAGGAATTGCAGTTATTGTATCTAAAGAAATAGCTGAAAAGTACCAGTTATCCTTTGATAACACCTGGGGATTAATTACACTATCAGTACACTCTGATCTTGAGGCTGTTGGATTTATTGCAGCTGTGACTAAAGTCCTAGCAGAATCCAAAATCAGTGTCAATGTAGTCTCAGCCTATTATCATGACCATCTCTTTGTACCACATACCAAAGTCAATGATGCATTGAACTTACTTCAAGCGATCTCAGAATCTATAAAGAAATAACTACTTCTTTTGATTTCTTTCCACTCATGAATTCGATGTCGATTCTTCCTATATTTACTCTCACAAGAGAAGCCTCTGAAATTTGCTCTTGAATGACCTTATCTGGTTCAGGTTCAAGAGCATCGATCATAATTTTGAGTGCTCGTTCCTTCTCTTGAATGTCACTAATGAATGTCACTCGTCCCATGAATTGTACTGTTGCATAGAGATGGTCGCACTCCCCTTCTACATATCCATAGTCTTCAATTGCTTGACCCCAAACGACATTGTTTGATTGTAATATATCGACCTTTTTCCCTTCTTGAGCGCAGTGGAAATAGATACACTGATTGATTAGATCAAAACCGTGACTGAGTGTAGCCAAGTATGGTTGATCATCTTGACACATCGCGATAGTGACATATTTTGCATTCCTAAGAATAGAAATCATTTCATTCTTATCTTCTATTGCTTTTTCCTTCCTTCGAATTCCTCTCAAAGTATCAATCACCAATATATTTTCATTTCAGATTGCAATTAAGTTTCCTTTAGATTCTTATCCACCACATATCTCACAGGATGAAAGATTTCTAAATTATATAGTCCTTGAAAGGAATCCTTTTCAATATAGTAGTTTTTCAAAACAATATGATTAGCCTTTCTGACATTCGCGTTGCCCATGATAGAATTAGACATGTGATTGTCAGAACACCTGTGATGAGATCAACAACAATTGACAACATAACTGGTTGCGAAGTCTATTTCAAATGTGAAAACTTCCAAAGAGTTGGCGCATTCAAATTCAGAGGTGCATTCAATGTTGTTTCACAGTTAACTGAGAATGAGAGAAATCGTGGCGTTATTGCTCACTCCTCCGGAAATCATGCACAAGCATTGTCACTGGCAGCATCAATGTTGGGTGTAAAGGCAACAATTGTGATGCCTGAAAATTCTCCCAAAGTAAAGGTAAATGCAACAAGAGGATATGGAGCTGAAATCGTCTTCTGCGAGAATAACACTGAGAGTAGGGTTGCAGTGACCAATGAGCTGATTGAGAAATTTGGGTATATTCTTGTTCATCCGTATAACGATTTAAGAATAATTGCTGGAGCTGGGACTGCGACATTAGAACTCATTGATGAAATAGGTCCTCTCGATTATGTATTTGCTCCTGTTGGAGGAGGTGGTCTTGTAAGTGGGACTACAATTGCTACAAAGGGACTATGTCCATCTGCAAAGGTTTTTGCGGTCGAACCCGCAAATGCGGATGATGCATACCGTTCAATCAAAGCTGACAAAATTCTTCCAAGCATAAATCCTAATACGATTGCAGATGGTCTTCGCACGCAATTGGGTGATATTACATTTGAGATTATTAGGGATTATGTAGATGATATCATATTAGTAGAAGAGCGTGAGATTATTGAGGCAATGAAATTGCTGTGGGAACGAATGAAACTTGTTGTTGAACCATCTGGTGCCGTATCGTTGGCAGGATTCCTTAAGATAAGTAATGACTTGGACAAGAAGAGAATTGGAATTCTAATCAGTGGTGGAAATATTGACCTAACAGATTTTTTCAAGAAGTACTTTTATTAAATTATTAGTGGTTAGATTTTTTGTATATTGGAATCCATGCTATAAATTCCGCTCCTTGATGTGGTTGATTTTTAACACGATCCCGAACGCTTATTCGTCCTCCATACTTTTCACAAATCTGTTTAGCCTGATGCAATCCCACACCACCATATCTCCTTGCAACATCAAAAATCGACACTTTGAGCGAATCTGATATTCCGGATCCATTATCTGCTATTGCTATATCAAATCCCTCTCCATTTTTTTCAAGAACGACCCATACTCTTTTTTCAGATTTCGGATTATGTTCGATTGCATTTTCTATTAAATTATCAAGAAGTTGCTCGAGAAACTCATCAGCTTCAACAATTGCATCATCAACTCTCAATGTTACTGCTATATCAACATCTCTATGTTGTTCAATCATTCGAGTCATTACTGATTCAAGTGCCGCTCTCAATTTTCGAGGTTTTAGCGGCACAATCATTAGAGGTTCAGTCACTTTCACTTTGGATATCATTCTTTGACATCGTTCTACAGCAGACGTGACCTGTCCCAAAATCCTCCTGGCTTCAGGACTCTGCAAGGACAATTCTAAAACCATAGTACTCCCGAGGATTATTTGCAACTGATTTCTAAAATCATGAGACATCAAGTCCAGATAGAGCATTGCTCGCTCCTTTTGCGTTTGCATGTGCCTTTCAGCATTTATTCTATCTGTGACATTCAATGCGACAAGTTGAAGTACGACATTCTCTTCATATTGGATGCGTCGACCAAACATCTCAAGCCATTGTATTTTTCCATCCCTTTGGAATACTCTTACTGCCATAGGAATGTTACCAGGCATATCTCCCATCATGAGTTCGTCAAGGCGCTTCAATACTATTGGAAGATCCTCTGGATGTATCACAGATTGAATTTCCTTTGGGGACAAGGCAAGAACTTCGTCTACACTTAGATTTAGAAATCCTGCAAATGATGGATTTGTAAACAAAACAGAGAGTGGCGAAGCTTGAATGATCATGATTCCTTGTAATGACTGATCGACGAGGGTTCTATACTTCTGTTCAGAATTGATTAAAGCTTGTTCACCCATTTTTCGTTCTTCAATGTTTCTTGCTACGCCTAGAACTCCTATCGGCTTTTTACTTTCATCTCTCATGAATGTTCTGGTTGTTTCAATCCAGATGATTGAACCATCTTTCTTTTTGAGTTTCAATTGTAATGAAGGTGCATTTCCTCTTGTTAAGGTTTGATCTGCAATTTGCTCTTCTTCAAGGGCTTCCTTTATTGCTTCTATTGCTATCCATACTGATTCTGGAGTAAGTAATTCAATCATTGAAGTCCCAATTAATTCCTCTGCACTATATCCTGAGAGTAGTTCAACTGATGAACTGACATATGTCAAATTGAGTTCAAGGTCTGTAGTAAAGATAACATCCGTGACATTCTCTGCCAACAATTGATATTTCTTTTCTGTGTCTTCAAGTGCTGTTTCTGTTTTTCTGAATTCAGTCTTTTCGAAAACTTGACATAAGTACCCTTTGAGATCCCCGTCATTGCTGAGTCCTAATGGTGTGATAAATGCATCAATAATTATCGAGCCTGTCTTACTTGTCTTCATCAATGCTTTCTCAAAATCAAAATCTATTTCGAATCTTAGTTGCTTTCCTCGGATAAGATCCGCTTTAATCTCTCTTGGAATATTCGGCTCATCGAAAAGTGTAAATTCCTTCAATTGTTCAATATTGTTTGCTTCAAATATCTTTAGAGCTGCAGCATTCGCATTCATCAAGATACCTTTTGTATCAAAAAGCAGTATACCCAACTGTGATTCGTTAAAGATACGCTGTAATACCTCAGTACTCTCTTCAAGAGCTTTTCGAGATTGTTTTATTTCAGTAATATCTGTTATTACCGCAAAAGATCCTCTGTGATTTCCACCTCCATTTAATAGAGGTGCTCCCGAAACAATAGTCGGAATTAATCCTCCATCTTTTTTCATCCATGATAATTCATACTGTGTTGCATGACCTTCGGATCTTCGACGGATGTTGTCTCTTATGATTCGTCTGTTATCATCGTCAAGAAAATCAACTGGTCGTTTTCCAACCATCTCTTGTGGCTTATATCCGAGAATCCTAGCAAATCTCAAATTCACATAAGTGAATATGCCTTCTTTATTTATGATTCCAAAGCCATCATTCATACTTTCTACTAATGCTCTATATGTAGCCGCCTGTTCCTCCTGACTGAATTCAGATATTTTATCATTAGGTGGTCTTTCGGTCATTAGAGCAACTCCAAATCGAATTCACTTTTTACTTCTCTTGTTGGAAGTCGTATTTGTATATAGTCTTCACTCGGATGTAATTGTTTTATTTGGAACAACAAATACCTTCGGACATCTCTCTAGGAGATTACTATACTGGCATCGGTATTTATCCATCCAGTAAATGAAAAGAGAAAATTGACTGTTGTCATTATTGGTCAGTCTATTGTCACGATGGATCATGCATGTCGATATGGATGCATTTTTTGCATCGGTCGAGCAATATCGAAATCACCCCGAATTAGTAGGTACACCAGTATGTGTAGGAAATGATCCAAAGAAAGGTAATGGACGCGGCGTAGTCCGTGCTGCCTCTTATGAGGCACGTACTATGGGTATTTATGCGGGTATGCCTGTATCTCATGCTTACAGAATTTGTCCAGATGCTGCTTTTGTAGATGGTGAATTTGAAAGCTATTCAATAGCTTCTGATGAGATTATGACTATATTAAGAGAATATGCTGATGGCGGAAAATTAAGAAGAGCTAGTATTGATGAAGCCTATATTGAGGTCACAGAATCAGTTCAACATTACAATAATCCAATTGATTTAGCTAAAAAAATTCAAGAGGACATTCGTATTCGAACACAGTTACCATGCTCAATTGGCATTGCTCCCAATATGTCTGTGGCAAAGATAGCTACAGGAATGAATAAACCGAATGGTATCACTTTTATTGGTCCGGATTCACAAACTATTCTTCACTTTCTGGAGCCTCTTAAAGTTGATTCAATAAATGGTGTCGGCAGAAAAACAGCCGAGTATCTTGAAAAGTTTGGAATAACCACACTAGGACAAATTCAAGATATGACCGTACAAGAACTATGGCCTATCATGGGAAGAGGTTCTATATGGCTGCATCAACGAGCATGCGGTATTGATGAACGACCTTTATTGGATAACGGTCCTAGAGTTAGAAAATCAATAAGTAAAGATAGAACCTTCATGACAGATGTCGAACCTGAAAATATAGAATACCTCCATGCTGCAATAAGAAAGATGTGTGTTAGAATAGGGGAACGACTTAGACAGAAAAATCTCAGGTTTCGAACGGTTACAGTAAAGATTAGATATGATGATTTTTCAACAATTCAGCGAAGTAAATCAATACCTGTCGAAACCGATGATACGTTAATACTTGAACGGATAGCAATCGAAGTGTTTGATCACAAGAGAAATCAATTCAAGGCAGTACGTCTAGTTGGTGTGAAGGTGTCAGGTCTCTCTGAAACATCAGAACAACTTTGTCTAGTTGATTTTCTATGACTACATATCTAGTTATGAAGCTCTACAGTATCAATATCTGATACTGCCGTTTTTACACGATTTGCCAGCTTATTTGTGAGTCTCTTGATTCCCTCAATGTATGACTCGTTATATTCTTCCCCCAGTAAAGTCTCATATCCCATAATGTTATGGATGATTCCTGTTAAGTCATGAGAAAGTTTGTGAATAAATTCACTTACCTGTTGATGTTCTATGAAATTTTGAAAGTTGTTTGTCTTATTGTAAATCACTTTTCGTATAATCTCTTGAATGATACTAAATTGTCCTTTAATGTCAGTACCGTTCATTGTATGTTGTACAAAGTTGGACACCAGAGTCTTGTACGCCCAGGGAACAGCACTGGACCACTCTGAGAGGCCTATGATGTGTCAGTAAATCTCGTACTCTCATCTCTCTATGGGCGTATATAAAGACCTGCATATTCGCTCAAACACTCATCTAAGAAGCGTCCAACCTTGTCCCACTTCTATGCAACTGTCATAGAACCCTTTAGAATATAATAATCTACTCCAAGATTCAATCCTCTAATTGCTATCTCTTCACTTGAATGCCCTGTCCATATTATAAAACTGACCTCATTTTTCTCTTCTCTTAATACTTCAAGTAAATCCAATCCAGTTGAGTCTGGCATGAGGTAATCTGATATGATGATATCAAATTCTTCTCTTTCGATTTTGTCCAATACATCTTTTGTTGATTCTAAAGTTACAAGTTCCAATTCAGACTCACTTTGCTGCATGAGTATTCTCGTAATATCCAATAATTCTGGATCGTCATCAACAAGCAAAACCCGCGTTTTCACTAAAACATTATTCCCTCCATATGCGAATCATTGTTTATAGTATACTATCTACCGTAATAGGTTTTCGTCTTAGTCTTTCTCCACAATATCAATCCATAATAGGTAAGAGATGGTTTCAGTAAACTAGGTGCTGTGAGAGAATTTGTCTAATGCATATCCCGTTAAAAAAGCGAAATTTATTGAGCGTCCAAATCGCTTTCTAGCAAAAGTTGAAGTTAATGGTCAATTGATTGAGGCCTTTGTACCAAATCCAGGACGAATGAACGAATTTATGATTCCAGGAAAACAAGTCTTTATTCGACATAATTCAGCCTCACACAGAAAGACCACTTTCGATATGATTGCAGTAAATCACAACGGAGTCATAGTTTCCATTGATTCAAATCTCCCGAATCGATTTATTCGTCATCTTCTTGAAATCCATGAATTTCCATATCTGAATGATTATGATGAAGTAATCCCTGAACCAAATGTCTATGAGGGACGTTTTGATTTCAAATTAAAGGGTTCTGAAACAACTCTGATTGAAGTCAAGTCTTGCACTCTGGTTGAGCAGGGTCATGCTTTGTTCCCTGATGCTCCAACTATCAGAGGAGCACGACATATGAGACATTTAGCTCGTGCGGTAACTGAGGATATTGCGCAACATGCAGCTGTTATCTTTGTTATTCAAAGACCTGATGCTAATATCTTCTCACCTCATGATGGCAATGATCCATTGTTCGGGAATTCTCTGCGAATGGCATATAGAACAGGAGTTGATGTGATCCCCTTGGTTACACGAGTCACTAATTGGGATTTAGAGTTGGTTGGTAGAATACCATTTGATCTAGGTCCTCTCGACCGTTTCTGAATGAAATAGGCGTTTTATACTTTAACCATGAACTTCTTATGTTTGAAATCTTAGAACAAATAACGGATTACAACTAAAAGGTGGGAGTGCACTATCGATTGATTGAACGCTCTAATGTCGAACGAATGAAGAACGACGAGCTCGTTAAACTCGCTAGAGTATTGAAGATACCTATTTATGATAGAGAAATCCAGAGAAGTAATCTCATTGACCAGATAATGACCGCTATTGAAAAAATTAGAGGATCCGAAAGAATTGAGGGAAAGTTGTGCAGTCCTGCTATTGAAATAAAAAATCTGGTCAAGCATTTTGGTAAAAAATTCGCTGTGTATGGTCTAAATCTAACCGTCAATCCAGGTGAAATCGTTGGATTAGTTGGACCAAATGGTGCAGGAAAGACAACGACCCTTCGAATTCTCACTGGAATCATACGACAGTCCTCTGGTCAAGTCGAAGTAAATGGTCATGATATTCTTGAAAATCCGATCAAAGCAAAAAGCGTGATTGGGTATATTCCAGAAAGACCAACGTGTTACCCAAGTCTTACTGTTAAGGAATATGTTACATTCATGGCTCGAGTATATGAAGTTCCAAAGAGAGTTGCTCTTGTTCGGATGCGTAAATTCGTTGATATGTTTCAAATGGATGAGTTCTTGAATTCGTATATTGGAACCCTTTCAAAAGGGAATCTTCAGCGTGCTTTACTTATTGGAATCTTTGTGAGACCTTCCCCATACATTCTAGCATTAGATGAACCGATATACGGACTGGATCCAAGAGGTGCTTGGAATTTAAAAGCACATCTTAAACATCTTCGCGATGAAGGTTCTGCAATCCTAATTTCGACACATATTCTCGAAGTGGCATCGGATCTATGTGATAGATTCGTCATCATGAATGAAGGTATTGTTGTGGGAAAAGGAACTCTCGACGAGCTCCTTAATGAACACAAGAGTTCTCGTAATCTAGAGGAAGTATTTCTGAGTCTTACTGGAGGAATTCCTAGCTAGGTGAGAACTATGAAACCAAAAACATCTCGTCTCATTCTGAATGAGATTAGGATGTTATATAATCAAATCAAGCAGACAATTAAGACTCCTTCTATGCTTCTTTTCTATTCGATTACTATATTTGGAATTTTTTTCATTAGTATAGTGATTGTATCTTTTCTTTCATTTGCGCCAATTACTTCACAGCTGGGTTTACTCCTTGAAAATACGATTGAGAGGGGTATTTTATTCGCAGCTCTTGGAATTGTTTCATCTGCAGCAATACTCTCTGGATATTTTGGTCTTGGTCCTGCTTCAATGATTACCACAGATGACGAAAATATTCTACTACCTGCGCCTGTTAAACCATATCAATTATTTCTAAGTAGATATATTAGGCGTGTTATTAGAAAGGCAGTGTTTGCCTTATTAGGATTAGTTGCAATCTTACCTCTTCTCTCTTCAGCAGAACTTGTTTTTTTCCAAACATTATTCTTTCTTATCTGTACCATTATTTTCTTGGAATCCAATTATCTACTAGGAGTATTAAGCTCATTTTTGAAACTCCGATTTAATAAGATAACAAAGCGACCTATCCGTCATCTAATAATCGTTCCCTTTATTCTAATTGTAATTGTGCTTATATTGCCTGATTTCACATCCTCATTTAACGCAGCTGCAATTTTACCATCTAATGCTTTTGGATTTATAATAACCGAAGTTTCTGGTGTCTTTTCATTAGGTATCGGTTACGGACTCGGATTCATATATCAAATAATCTCTTTCACTGTTTGCTTACTTTTGGCCACAAATATCGCTAGCTATGAATATTATGAGTTGTCCTCAGTAATAAAAGAAAAAGAATCTACTGAATTAAATCTCAGTGGAATTATACGTGGTGAAGTTGATTTCTCCAACTCACGTTTCAATGACCCCTCTGTATGGATTATGTTAAAGGATTTTTGGAGCCGACTGAGGTCCCCTTTTCAAATCTGGAAATACTTGTATGCGTTTACTGGTGGCGTCTTTGTCGTATATCTGAACTTATTTCACCCTCCTTGGTTCAGGTCTATTGAAGTGCCAAACAGCCTTCAATTCGCTATTGTTCCTGCTTTTATTTTGATGATGATTCTTTTAGTTCAAATGTCAAGTATAACATCCATGTCGAGTTTCGTTGATGAGAAAGAAAATGTCTATCTTCTGAAGGCAAGTCCCTTCAAGACAAAAGATATCGTACTTGCAAAGTATTTACTTAGTTTGTTAGAAGTGAGTTTAGCGATAGTTCCTGCTGCAGGTCTAATTATCTATATTTTAAGAATTGAAGGATATTTGGCTTTGATAACTCTCGTTGCTCCATTAACGATTCTTTTTTCAGCATCTGGCGTTGCTGTTGGAGCATATGTCCCTGTCATTACGAATGATCCAAAACAATTACCGATTCCACTTGCATTTTCATATCCAGTGATTAATCTTGCACTTGGGGGTGGCATGATTTTATTAGTGGCTACTTTTGCAAAAAGCCCTCTTGTTCTTATTCTGCTACCTCTCTATTCAATAGGATTGACATTTTTCTTTTTGTTTCTAGCTTTGAAATCTATCAATTCTTACAAATAATTTCTTTAATCCTTTTGCACTAATCGAAGAGCATTCGCTATAACTGCAAACGTAAGTCCCATATCTCCAAAAGCTATAGCCATCCACAATGACAAGAAACCTATGCCTGCAAAGAATCCAATAACCGATTTTATAATAAGGGATGAAGCAACATTTTGATGAACAATTCCCATTGTTTTTCGAGATTTCTTGATAAGTTCTGGAACTCTTGCTAGATCCATATCGATGAGAGCGATATCTGAACTTTCTAGAGCTGCATCTGAAGCATTACTTCCCATAGCTATTCCAACATCTGCTTCCATCAGGGCTGGTGTATCATTAATTCCATCACCAACAAATACAGTTATTCCTTCGGTTTTGAGTTCATTAATGGCTTCAACTTTTTGATGTGGAAGGAGTTCTGCAACATAAGAGTCAATTCCAATCTCGTCAGCAATCTCTCTGGCTACATTTTCACTATCTCCTGTTAGCATTACGGTTTTGATATTCATTTCTCTGAGTCTTGCAATAGCTCGTTTTGCATTGCGTCTTAGTGTATCTGTAAGAATGATTGTTCCAAAATGTTCCTCTTGATGAGCCACATAGACCAGAGTACCAACACCACAACTATGTTCAGTTAATGAATCGAGAGAAACTTTCTGATCTAGAAGTAATCTCCGATTTCCTATTAGATACTCTTTAGTATCTATTTGTCCTCTAATCCCTCTTCCAGGGATTGCTTCAAAAGAAGATGCTCTTGGAACACTCATCGTTTCATGAGATGCGGCTTCAACAAGAGCCCGTCCTATCGGATGTTCTGACATCATCTCTAAAGAAGCTGCCACTGAAAGAACCTCGTCTTTTGAATGTTCATTATGCAAGCAGACATCTTTGACTGAAAGCACTCCTTCTGTTAGGGTGCCTGTCTTATCAAAAGCAACGATTTTCGTCTTACTGATTTTTTCCAGATATACTCCCCCTTTCACTAAAACACCATTTCTAGCTGACCCTGCAATGGCTGAAACCATGGAAACAGGGATTGAGATTGCAAAAGCACAGGGACAGCTAACAACCAAAATGGTCAGTGCCCGATAGGTTGCTTCAGTCAAAGTATAATTCAGCAAAAGTGATATGATCCCTATTGCAAAAGATAATGCTAAGACAATTGGAGTGTAGACTCTTGAAAATCGAGAGATAGTTTTCTCTATAGGTGCTCTTTTCTTTCTTGATTCGTCGACTAATTCTATGATTTTTGAAAGGATAGACTCACTTGATAATGCAGTCACTTCAACTTCGATATAACCTTCCTGATTTATTGTTCCAGCAAAGACTTCGTCTCCTACTGATTTGGGAATTGGGTGTGATTCTCCTGTTATCGTAGATTGGTCAACAGACGTAGCTCCATCAACGATGATTCCATCAATTCCAATTCTTACTCCTGGACGAACAATAATCAGGTCTCCAAGTTTCACATCTGTTGGATTCATACACACTTCTCTATTATCTAATTTCACTATTACTGATGGTGGTTCTAATTCAACGAGTGTTTCAATTTCTTGTCGTACTCTATCTTCAGCTCTCTCCTCCAGCAAGATAGAGATGAAGAATAAAAACATCACAGCAGCTCCTTCAGCAGGAGCTCCAATTATGATTGCTGCTATTGATGCAGAACTCATTAAGAAATGTTGATCTAAGCGTCTACTAGCAACACCCTTGATACCTTTTGGAATGATGAACTGCCCTGAACATACCACTGACGAAATATAGAAAGGATAATTCATGAAAGTACTTGGTGCTATCAATTCAGATAGTATTCCTATAAGGAGTAATATCCCTGAAGATAAAGCCATCAAATGTTTGTACCATGTTTTTCCAGTTTTGCCTTCATCTGAAGGGGATTCACATGAAGAGCATGTTCTCTTACTCTCCTCTAACATGTTCCTGAGCCCTTACCATAATATCTATTATACAATCGTCGTCAATTTTGTAATAGACTTGTTTTCCCACTTGCTTATGTTTCATGAAGCCAAGATTCTCAAGTAAACTTAGGTGATGACTTACACGACTTATTGACATAGCCAACAGAGTGGCAATATCTGAAACGCAGAGGTCTTCTTTTTCGGTAAGTGCTGCTATAATTCTTAATCGAGAAGGGTCAGCTAATGCTTTGAAAATTGTGACTACACTACTAAGGTCCGCCTCTTCAAAATTCAAAGCAATTCGAGATCGAGAGTGTTTGGTTGACACAACTATCACCATATACATTCAAATAATTATACAATTGTTTGAATGTTAGTATATATGCTAAAAAGCATGTTGTTTCAGGAACTGAGAAAGTCCGTTTTCATAAATCATTTCAGACAAACAAGTATTATCTGGACAAGTCAAATAGTTCCAGCATCGAATCGGGACTTTCGAATATAAGCGATGGACACCATCTCGACTAAGAACCAAGCCATAAGAATTGGATTAGACAACCTAGGCGAGTGCTTGAATATTGCAGGAACAAGACGACTCCGGAATACATCATGACAGACTAAGTCAGTATCAAGATATCATCATGATGGCAAATGATGGCATAATAATTATTCAAGATGAAAAAATCATCTTAGCTAATCCTGCTCTTTCGAGAATGCTTGGTTATAATGAAGATGAACTTAAGGGAAAACCGATAAGTGACGTATTGGATTCTACTACCGCTCATTTTTACCAAGAAGCTCAGGAATCAGCTCATTGGAGTGAAATCGATAGTCCCAGCTACAGAGCTTGTCTTCGAACGAAGAATGGACAAATCCTCAATGTTGAAATAAGTGCATCATATATCATCATTTCAGATCTTCCTGCTACATTAGGGATAGTTCGAGATATTTCAGAACAGATTGAACTTGAAGCTGCTATTGATGCTTCTGAGAGCAGATATAGAGCTCTTTTTGATTCATCTCCGATTGCTTATTTCACTTTGAGTCTTCGGGGAAATATTCTTCAAATCAATAAGGCTGCTGAACGTCTTCTGGGATATCATGGGAACGAAATTCTTCGGAGAAATCTTTCTACTTTCATTTATGGTGATAATCAAAAAGAGATTGAAAATCAAATAATTTCTGAGGTTGCCCAAGGGAAAAACCTTGAGGATTTCGAAATGCAATTTCTACGTTCTGACGGTAAATCTACTTGGGTAAGCGTTACAGCAAATATTCTTGATTATCCTGATCGATCATCAAATATTGCAATGATGGTTATAGATATTGATCGCAGAAAAAATGCCGAGACTCGTGAACGTCACGAACGTGAGAGAGCTAACCTGTATCTTGAAGTTATGACCCATGATCTAAATAATATCAATCAGAGTCTTCTCTTCACATTGGGACTTGTAGAATCTTCATCTGATACTCCAGATAAGTTTCGATCAATGATGCAACAAGCAAGTTGGCACATTAGGCGTTCAGCACGTATGACTGCAAATATGAGAGCTCTCCTTCGTTTACGAGAAACCCCACCGATTGCAGAAGAAGTTGATATTTTCGATTACATCCAGATGGCTAAATATGCTGTTCAGCAAGACTTTCCATGGAAAGAACTTTCTTTGAAGACAGATATCCAGAAAGGTCAGTTTAAAATTGCGGGTCATGAATATGTTCATCATATCTGTTTCAATATTATTCATAACGCTATGACTTTTAATGAAAAGCCAATTGTTGAAGTTGAAATAAATGCTGAGAGAATTGAAGATCTGAAGATGATACGCCTTGAGTTTATCGATAGCGGACCTGGAGTTCCTGATGCCACTAAGGAATTTATTTTCCGTCGTACTGGACGTGCAGATGAACAGATGGTAGGTAGAGGTCTAGGTCTTACCTTGGTTGAACAGATTATTCAAAATCTTGGTGGCCGCATAAGAGTTGAGGATCGCATTAACGGTGATAGCTCTCAAGGTTCAAAATTTGTGGTCATGCTTCCAATGTGGGCAGAAACTAAAGAGCTTCCATGTGGAAGAACAACATGCATCACTTTTTACAAATCTAATCATTGTGTATTCTGTGATCCAGCATTTAATACAATGATATCTGTTCTAGATGAACTCAATGTCCCAAGATCTATTGTTGAAGTAATCAATGTGGATGATCCAAATGCTGTAGTTGATAAAACTGATTTACCCATGGTCCCGCTTATCAAAATATGCGACCATGAACTTACTGGTTTCATATCTGAAGAATCGATTCGTTCTGCTGTACTCAATCTTGCTATGAAAAATTGTTATCCTGATTTCCTCTAATACATCGACAACAGAAAAAAGAGAGAATGAGGGGAGAACCCCTCCGAAGTTGTTTTTTAGAAGTACATTGTACGATCGTGCTTGAGTACATCATCCACCATCGTTGCAGCTCCTGCAATCTCGATTCTAGGGTCTCTCAGGTGTTCCTGTTTAATTCCACGAAATTCTACAGAGTTCGAACAGACCTGAATTTTGCCACCAGCTTCAAGGAAGGAGTCGATAAGATCCCCAAGTGGTGGGAAACCAGGAGCCTTGACCTTCTCAGCTGCCCCTTTCTTCATTAACATGACTCCATCCATCATGAGGAAGATTGTCACATCAACATCAAGAGTCTGAGCAGTAGTACCTGTTACAAAAGGACCATAGCAACGCTCTGCTGCTTCAGGGCCCCATTGACCAATTATGTAAAGACTAGGCATTTATTATTTCATCTCCTACATGATAGCTAATTCAGCATAGTATATCACAAGTCCAAGAAGAGCAAACAACGTGACAAGGAGGTTAGTGATGTGCGAGCTGTGGAATGGACCGCCTTGCATTGTCTTCATTAGAATTGGAAGAATCTGACCGAATTGCATTAAAGTTGCTAACAAGATTAGTACAAAATCGATAATTAGAATGATATGAAGCAAGTCAAACATTGCTGGTGCAGCAGGATACATAAAGAGTCCCACAATCAGAGCTCCAATGCCTACCATCATAGCAAACATCAGTGCCATGACCTGATTCATTAGGTAAAAGCCCATTCTTCTAGCTAGCATAAAACCAGAGAACATTGCACTGATATTCAATGCTAGAACAATGAACAGTATAAATTGAAGTAGTGCCATGATTAACACCCATTTATAATAACAATAGTTACTAATAACGATAGTTATTTAAAGTTATCGGAAAGAAATATTCATAATATAGAAATGTTATAATTCTACTATAAGATTAATTTTTATGTCTGTTTATGAACATTTCTGCTACATTTGATGTGTTATAGGGAAAGGCATAAAACTGTTCAAAAAGACGAAAATCGAAGGCGATTTGAATATGGTCGATCATGAAGTTGCAGCTGAATTTGATGCATCGGGACTTAGGTGCCCTATGCCTATTCTGAAGACGAAGAAAGAAGTTCAACAAATTGAAGTTGGACAGATACTAAAAGTGATTGCTACTGATATCGGCACGAAGAAGGACTTCCCTGCTTGGGCAGAAAGGAGTGGCAATGAAATTGTTGAAATGATTGAAGATGGCGAAAAACTCGTCTGGTACATCAGACGCACCAAGTAATCATAAAAAATCGTTGGGAAAGAACATTCCATGCCTGTTTTATAAGACAGACAGATGGAATCTTTCCCCTTATCTTTCCTTATTTTGTCTTCTTTTCCTCTTCTGTGGACATCTCTCCGAGAGCGTCTTTCATCAGTCTCTTGAAGTCAAAACCAAACATCTTGGACATTAGTATCATTGGGAGTAGCACATTTCCAAAGACTTGGAATGCTCCCGCTCCACCACTACCTTCTTCTTTGCCATCTCCACCAGCAGCTCCTCCTCCGAAGAGAGTGATGTCGCCGATGTCAATCTGTTTGTAGATTTCAGGCAGTATTTGTAGGAAATCACGAGCAAATGCCTGAGGAGTGTAATCCTTTGCAGCAGCTAGAGTCTTCTTGATACCTTCAGCCTGGGCTGAGGTGACTTTCAGAATTTTTTCTGATTCCGCTTCAGCAGTCACCCTAATACTCTCAGCATCAGCCTGAGCCTCTTGTAGAATTCTCTGAGCCTGAACCTCGACATCTTCCTTAATCTTGCGCTGTTTCTCAGCCTCTGCTGATAACTTGGCCACTTCAAGGTCCTTAGCAGCCTCAACCTCAGCTTGTTGCTTTTCGTACTTCTTCTGCATTAGGTCCTTTTGGAGAGCTATTTCAAGAACACTCTGTTCACGTTGTTTTTCTGCTTCTTGAATATCTCTAAGTTGTTGTTGTTCTTGTACACCTATGAGCTTGTCACGTTCAATTTCCTTTTCGCGAAGAACCTTACTCTTTTCAATATCTCTTGTACTGGTCGACTGATCAGCCTCAATAAGTGCTATCTGAGCAAGACGGTGCATCTCAGCTTCTCTGGGTTTTGACATGTCTCTAAGAAATGATTCATTTACGACTGACACATCAACAAGTTCAACTGTTACTACTTTCAAACCCCATTCTGAAACAATATCTATTAGCTCTTTCTTCACTGCCTCGATGATAAGCTGCCGCTCTTCAAGAATTTCTTCTACTGAGAGCTGAGCACATGCAGTACGTATTACTGATTCAATAATGGCTGTAAGTCTTACAGGAATTTCTTTCCATGTGACATTATTAATCGTAGCAATAGCATTTTCAGCTTGCCATTGCAACACTGCATTAAGACGAATTTTCTGTTTCTCTTTTGATAACACTGACTCTGCTGAAATGTTCAATTGTTGAACGGTTCTATCAACTGCAAGAATCCTATCTAAGAACGGGATTCTTATCACCATGCCGCCCTCACCTTGTTTCTTAGCCTTACCCTTCCGTAAGTGGACATAGAAGATATTTGGGTCAAAGATCTTTACGTATTTCTTTATGTAAAAAGCCAACAACAATACGAACAGGATGATAACCATCGCTACCGACAGCGCTGGGTTTTGTGCGAACCAGTTCACTAAATCTGCTTGCATTTATAATTCCTACTCTCAAATTTGATCCGTTTTTGTGTCCTCAAGATTCTTCTTACTGCTACTTGAGATTGGTTTCGTGATTATCCAACTCCATACCCTTCTGGTCAGAATCAGTAGATATTAGTCCTCAACCTTCACTGATTCCTTCCTTCAATAATATATCTCAATCGCAGTTAGAGTTCTGCTCTAAGACACACTTGTGTAATCTTTATCCTGAGGAAATATAAACATGCGCAGAGATTTCTGCATCTATTCTGATCTCTCTGGATCCTTGCTCTGTTTCTGGACCCATCTTACAGCTTCTTTTCGTGGATCAACATATGCATATTTTTCGTCAGCTGATACTACATAGAGTTTGGTCCCTTTTTGAAACATAATTCCTTTCTGGAAAGGCCTTGCATTGAAGCGTCTCAATCCCATTTCAGTTTCGGCTCTTATTTCTCCGAAATCATCTCGAATTGTTGATACAGCCTCTACTTCTAAGCCCACTAGATGTTTTGGTTGAATATTAAATCCAGACTCGACAAAGACCTTACCAAGAATTGTTCTCATCGCCCAGACAAGAAATGCAGTACCCCCTACCTGAATGAGTACTTTACCTGCAAAGGGGATTAGTATGCCATCATAGTAGAAAACTGACCCTAAGAATCCGAAGAGTACCAAGCTAGTGCCAATAGTCACTCCCAACGGAGCACCACGTTCAAGTTCAAAGAAACCTGAGTGATCAGTATCTGTTTCATGGCCAATTTCAACTTCATGTTCAGTTTCTTGTTCAGTATCATGTTCTCCTTCATGTTCAACATGATGTTCAATGTCATGGTCCACATCATGTTCAATATCATGGTCCACATCATGTTCAATGTCATGGTCCACATCATGTTCAATGTCATGGTCCACATCATGTTCAATGTCATGGTCCACATCATGTTCAATGTCATGGTCCACATCATGTTCAATGTCATGGTCCACATCATGTTCAATGTCATGGTCGACATCATGTTCAATGTCATGGTCGACATCATGTTCAATGTCATGGTCGACATCATGTTCAATGTCATGGTCAACATCGCCATGTTCTACAGAGTGGTCCACATCATGGTCCACATCATGTCCATGATCTGCGATTGCTGAGAATAACTTGCCAAGGAAAAACATTCCAAATGTATAGAATAAGCCTGCTAATAAAATACCAAAAGAAATCTCTCGTAACAGTGCTGCAATTGCTATGAAATCTTGCATTCTTTCATCAACCACTCATAAACGATTTGTGATAGCCTACTTCTGGCTTCTAGTCTAGCTATACTCACGAAACCAAATAAACCTGAGTTGCGAAAAAGTCAGGTATCTCCTGCTCTTTGAACTGCTTTCTGCGTCGTATATAATCAAGAGGTATTGCGACAATTAATATTGCAGCTACAGCTATTAGTAGAATTGTAACTGGGCTACTGATTATAGGGTCCTCTCTCTCGGATAGATATAATTGAACACAAAAATCAAGGTCTCCATCAGAAGTCATTGTTGACGATGCAAAACAAACATAGCCTGTTTCGTGCACAGCAAAATGGTTTCCACTAAGATAATAGTAAGGGTCACTCAAAAACTGAGGGTTAATTGTCTTATTCCATATATGGCGACCTTCAGTATCATAGATTGATATGAATACGTTAGGCAATCCTAAAGTCGAAAATGATAGTACATACGACCATCCTGCTGGAATAACATCTAAAAGCATGGGCTGAAGTAGAGAATGTCCAAAATAGGTATGATTATAGCTCAGACTTATGTTCCATCCTTTTGTCCCATCAGTATGCCATTGCTGCAATAGATTTCTTGGATAGAAAACCCTTGTACTATATAATTCGCCTTCTCGTGTTACCTTCACAGAACCATATACTTCAGTCCGTGTCCATTGTAGAAATCCATCTGAATTCCATTTACTTATGTTTTGAAGGGTGGCAGTGTAGATGTATCCGTCGTAATCTACACCAATATCCAATGGTCGGTCATAAAATGGATTACCACAGGTTTGATTCCATAAGACCATACCATCTGAATTGAGTTTTGCAAGATATGTTATTGGTGCAACATTTCCCTCTACTTTTCCAAGTATGTATATCGACCCATCATATCCAATATCAACACTGTAGCCATAGTCCAAGAAACCAAAATCTATGGTCTTATTCCATAAAAGTACTCCTCTGTGATTCCACTTAACCACTATCGTGTCTGATTCTTCACTATTTGAAATCCCTCCAGTGGCTATAACACTAGTATCATCGGTGGTTATCCCACTTCCAACCCAAGATCCTCCTCCACTGATAATTCTAGTCCATAGAATGTTACCTTTAGAGTTCCATTTGGTCAGTAGTAAATTGTTCTCATCTGAATAAGACGTTCCAATTACATAAACGGAACCATCATTGAGAAAAGCAACATCTGAACAAATATCATCATGTAGAGTCCCACTTACTCCAATATGCGTGGGGGAGAGCAATTCTTTTTCTTCAGGATTGGCATTTACAATACAACTGAGAATCATTGAAGTTACTTTGACTTTGACTGCTCCACTCATCCAATTCCAATAGTTATTCTCATTCTCATAGAATTCATATGTAGGAGAAATTCCAACTGTAAATTTTAGAATATCTGAAGGATCATTTTGCACTCCTTTATCATCTTCAATTACCCCATTCCATCCTCTGTAAACACTTTGAAAAGACGGATTGACATGAATGTTTGTGATTCCGGGAGTTCCTGTAACTGAATTGTACAAGAGAGTCCATTGATTTGAAGAATCTATTACCCAGAAATAGACCTTGAAAAGCACTGG
Organism: Candidatus Thorarchaeota archaeon; assembly: GCA_004524595.1. Next base: position 50,574 of record SDOA01000007.1, read on the forward strand.
ATATGTAACAGCATCAAAATCTCCATCAAGTTGTACTTCATATTGCACATGGACATCTAGTTTTGTTGGTATTACATTATAATCCCAACTAAATGATTCACTCACAAGAGCATATTCTTCACAATCTGGAAGATTCATTGTTCTATCTTTTGGATATCTGAAATCTAGTTCAATACCTTCATGATGTGTCCATATTAATTCCACACCTGGTGACAACGGTTGTGTCTGGAAAACATTGTGATTATCATTTTTCTCAAAATCATATTCACTGCTAAGTGTTGTGTCAGGAAGTAATTGTAATTCCTGGTAGTCTTCAAAGGAGTCAGCTATTTGATAATTGCATAGTATTGATACAGCATCTGTTGCTAAAATTGGGAGTGAAGTCACCATGATTATACATACCAATACTCCATAGAATTTTCTGTTCAAGTCCTGACCACCATCTGTCATAATAGAATTCATAGTAATTTGATAAGTGCTTCTTTTCAGACATTGCTGAGTGCTTCTTTTCAGAAATATGAAAACTCTGATTTTATTAATCATTCATCACCCCAGACACCTTAATATGTCATAAAGAATAACAGGCTATTAAGGTGTTATAATGGGAATCATAGACCATATTTCCACACTTCTTGAAAATGCTGATATCAAGTATGAAAAGGAAGAGCTTCAAGGTCAGAATGATCAGCCATTCAAAATCATTACGATGCATTGGAAGACAGACCATTTTGATGACCTTAAGATCAAGATAACTGCCAACAGAGACGAAACATGGGCGTATATCATTGCGCCATTTACCAACTTCTATGAGGTTGAAGAAACCAAGAGAATGAAATTAGCATATGATATGCTTAAAGAATCTTGGAAAGCAAACGGCGTTAAGTTTGCTATTGATGAAGAAGATGATATAATTGTTATTGCTGAAACAAATGATACTGACCTCACAACAGACGAGATAAAAACCCTTGTTGGTCATGTTGTCCATGCTTGTGACACACTCTGGCAGATATATCCTGAATAAGTGATAATCTACAAAGAAAAACAATGGTCAAACACTTAGTAACTGCCATTGTATTAGACACGTTGATAAGTTCGCTTCACCAATATTTTCTCTGTGCTTACAATGAGTGTTACGAGCATTACAACTCCAATTCCTCCTGAGGGAAGAGAACGTCTGATATTGATCTTGCATCCAAAACGAGCTTCTCTAATCTTCTTCTATGTCTTTGGTGTTGTAATGGTTATTGTCGGAGTAGGATTCATGTCTGCAACAGCTTATGGTTCAATAAGTCGTAACCCTGTTGCGTGGAATATTGGAGCAATAACAATTATCCTTGGGATACTCCTTTTTGCTTCCACTGAAGTACGGCGTATGTTCAAATTGTATATCATAACAACATGGAACGTAAGGGTGAGGACTGGTATCATACGAAGAAAGACGAGAAAGTTATTTTATGACGAAATCTCCGAATGTCGAACATCAGTAGATTCTGTGGAAAAAAATGTGGGAATGGGTGATGTCGTAATGTGTTCAAAAAAAGTCAATCCTGATGATGCGCTGATCTTCGAAGAAGTCGACAACCCTGATGGAATAAGGGAAATTATTACACGATTCATTCAAACAATTCCTGATCCACTCCCTTGGGGACATCTGAATCGTGGATAGAATTTTTTACAATGGAGAATTTATTAGAAGATTGATTAATGATTCCATTCTCCTCATAGTACGAATGATTTGAATAAATCTTTAAACATCACCGCAAAAGACATGAATGAATGATGAATAGATAGATTGGAGATGTGAGATGTGGGTAGGTTCACCATACGATATATTGACATTGATGGAGAACATTACCAGGTTGAAAAAGATGACCATCACACTGAGATAGATCTCTCTGATTTGAGAATTAAATCAGTAAGTCTAGAACCAATCGGTCAGTGTTTCCACCTTCAAAAGTTAATACTTAATTCAAACATTATTTCTGAGATTGATCTCAAACCCCTCTCGAATTGTTCACGACTCACAATTCTTAGTTTAACTTCTAATAAGATAAAAGAAATCGAATTGGAACCTTTAAGTAAATGCAAGTATCTTGAAGCTTTAGAGCTCTCAGATAACGAAATTGAAGAATTGGATCTAAGGCCTTTTGAAAACTGTAAGAAACTGCGTTGGCTCTATGTTTCTGATAATAATCTGGAGGAAATAGATCTTTCACCACTCCAGCACCATACCAATCTTCAATATTTGGTTTTATCAGGAAATAGAATTGAAGAGATAGACATCTCACCATTAATACATTGTCAAGATTTACGTTATCTACATCTGAATGAGAACCACTTAATGGACCTTGATATTTCAATTTTATTTCAATGTCAACATCTTGAATCCTTTGTTGTAGATGATACAGTCACTCTTCATGCAAATCATAAATTAAAACACCAGCATTATTTCCCTGAGCCAATCAATGAACGTTTAGATGAAATTGAATGGATTCATAAATGAGTCCAAGAGAGAATTTCTTCATCATAATAATCATAAGAATTTATTCAATGATTCATCATCAACAAATTTACTAATCCTTTTATTATCACAAACTATGGTGTCAATAGAGATGTCTAGGATTCAGATCAATTATAAAATTCAGAATGGAATAGATCTCTTTATTGAAACAGAGTCATCTGTTACCAAACTTGATATCAGCGGAAGAAATGTTGTCGAGATTGACCTATCACCTCTAAAAGATTGTACAGGTCTTAGAGAAATTGATTTGACTGGTAATTGGATTCGTTCTATTGATTTAGAACCACTTGAAAGTTGTTTGAGTCTTGAACGATTAAGTCTTGGTTCAAACTTGTTATCATCAATCAATCTTACACCTATCTCTTCATGTACAAATTTGGTGACTCTATCTCTTGAAATCAATAACATAAATAGAATTGATTTGAGTCCACTCATTAATTGTATCAAACTAGAAGAGATTTCACTTCAATCAAATCAGTTGCATGAAATTGATCTTTCATCTACAAGTCATAATAGTCTTCTTCGATTTCTTAGACTAGATAATAACAAGCTATTAGGGATAGATCTAGATCCTCTAAGTCATTGCACAAAACTCCAAGAGCTCTTTCTTGAGAATAATCAACTCGAGAGTTTGGACCTTTCACCTCTTGGTGGTTGCGCGAACCTTGAAGGTTTATGGTTAAGACGTACGGGTCTGTTAAGTATTGATTTACTACCACTAATGAATTGCACAGCTCTTCTCTGGCTTGATTTAAGTGAGAATATGATGAAGACTATCGACATCAGTCCACTTTTTTACTGCCAAGATATTGAAAAAATCATGATTGACGAATCTGTTCCTTTAATGGCTGACATATCATTGAAGAATGAGAAATGGAGTCCAGCAATAGCAATTATTCATTCTCGAGTATTCTGGATTGGAAATGAAAATTCATTATGATATCAGGGTGACACTAGGTCTAATCTTGTTAATTTGTAGTAAATATAGTGTGTGAGAGATGGCAGGTCCTGATGAAGCTGCAGCCAGAACAACTCTAAGAATTGCAGGTGTGTTTCAAGAGATTAGAGATAGTTGGGTCCGGAGGCTTGATTCATATTTCAATCAGATTGAATCATTGACTGAAGGAGATTGGATCGACTCTGAAGATCTAATTGGAATCATTCGTGAGTCAAGAATGGCTTCACGTGAAGCTATGGATGGTCTAGGAAATGACCTTAGTTCCGAACTTGTCCATTCTTCGCATGGAATTGTCACTAGATATGAAGCAGAACGGCAATCACTTCAGGAAGAAATCGATGATTTAAGAAAATCCCTCGCGAGGGCACTATCAGGTGATGCTAATACCATACGACGTGAGAATGAAGCATTGACAGCTGCAATAAATTTGATTCCTGAATACAATCTATTAGAGTTTATCCAGAAAAAAAGGCAGTCTACATATGATGAACTAGCTGCGGAATCTGGTATTTCTAAAGGACAAGTTCGTAAATTAGTAAAACTCCTTGTATCGCGCGGGTATGTACAAGTTGACAAGAAATCAAGACCTCATCTTGTTATTCACATGTTCACGCCTTGGTCGGTCTCAGAGGATGAGGTGCAGTGCACACTCGAAGTTTCAACACCAAATAGTTCGTTTCAAACTCGATTTCTCTGATGAATACGCCCAAGAAATATTCAGTCAAAAGATGTAAAATATCGTTTGACTAAGTAATTTTTATGCATGTAGCGAGATCGTTAGATTTGGATGCGCTTTTAGCTATTCCAAAAATTGATAGTGTGATTATTTCACCAAATAAAAAATACGCAGCTATAACCATTACTAGAATTCATGAAAATTATGATGTTTTTCTCTGTGACTTAGAATCAGGAAGAGAGATGGTTCCTCTTACTCGAACACCTGAATACACTTTCATGACAGATTGGGCTCCAGATTCAAAATCAATCATCGTGGGAGAAGATATTGGAAGAAATGAACGAGTCACGCTCTATAGAATCTTTCTTGATTCACCATTTGATATGATCACACTTACACCGAAGAATCCTCCCCATTATATGCGAGGTGGTTATTTCAGTCCAAATGGTGATTTTATCGCATATGCGGTGAACTATGATTATGAAATTCGAAAGGAAACAGAAACATTTCGAATTATCATTCAAGATATCGAAAGTGGAAAACGTACGACAATAGCCCGACCGGATAAACCGAGCTACACCAGTCTTTCGATTCACCCAAAAGGGAGATACATCTTGTACAATCGGTCAGATGAGGACCCATCAGGGATTCAATGGTGGACTGTCACTCCTCAAGGTGATGAAGATAGAGAAATACTCAATTTTGGTTCAACTGCTAAGGTTTCTGCATCTTGGACATATGATGGAAGAGTTGCCTTTTGTACTGACACAATTGATGGAGAACGCTATGATTCAGTTGCTATTGGTCTATTTGATCCTAGTTCAGAGAAGATTGAATGGTTAGCAATGCCCTCTGATGATGAACCATATGATGATATAGCAGTACCAAAACAGAGCAAGCATCTCATAATGATTCGTGAAAGGGAGGGAAAGAGAAAACCATTCATCTATGATCTTGAACATGAAACCATTACTGATAGTACACCTGCAGTTGGAAATCTTTGGCCAATTTCTCCATTATCCCTCGGAAAGTGGTTGGGCATTTATTACAGTTCTACTAGTCCTAAAAATCTGATAAAATTCAATCCATTTTCTCCTATTATCAAAGAATTCGAATTTCTAACTGATATGCTCAAAGCAAGTGGCATCCAACCATCTGACTTAACTCCTGCAGAGGAGCATCGATGGATATCAGTTGATAATACTATGATTCATGGCTGGCTTTATCGTCCTCAATTCTCCAATAGCCGCACAATAATAAAGATACATGGCGGACCAACAGCTCATTCAGAGGATGCCCTTGATATTGATATCCAATATCTCTGTTCATTAGGATTTACTATTCTAAATCCCAATTATCGTGGCTCGACCGGTTATGGCGTCAACTTTCGTGAACTCATCAAAAAAGATGGTTGGGGAGGTAAAGACTTGGATGATGTTAGAACTGGGATATCGTCTTTATTTGAGAATGGATATGCAAATCCAAATAGAGTAGGAATTTTCGGAACAAGCTATGGAGGATATATGAGCTGGAATGCGATAACACATTTCAGTCGTCAGGATATCGCAGCTGCAGCACCAATTTGTGGAATGACTGATTTAGTCTTAGACTATGAAACCACGCGACCTGATTTACGCCCATATTCCGAAGAGATGTTGGGAGGGTCTCCAAAGGATGTACCTCAGATTTACTATGAGAGGTCTCCAATAAATCATGTGAGTAACATAAAAGGCAAGTTGCTAATAGTTCAAGGTCTAAGAGACCCTAACGTTACAAAGGCTAATGTTGATGCTGTTGAAAAACGGTTGAATGAATGTAACATTCGTTATGAGAAACTTGTGTTTGATGATGAAGGTCATGGAGTCATTCGAGAAGATAATGTAAAGGCACTTCTTAAACGTCTAGCAGAATTCTTCGAATTGTCTCTATAACCTTCTTGTTTAAAGAAAGAAGTTCTCCGATTGATCACGTAAAATTGAGTTCGCATTACCATCTTCAGATTTGAATTGTATTCCTCTTACTATTACAGCTGGTATTTTTTCATCAGCCTGACCCATAACGAGCTCTGCTGCTGCAGCAATCTCATCAGCCAAACAGACTAATGAGGAGCGTATTTTTTTACCATAGAGGTCTAGTCTTCCTTCATTCTTTGTAAAAGGTGTCATTCCTGCCAATCCGATAGCTAGGTTTACTGCTCCTCTTCTCCAAGGTCTTCCTTGGGTATCAGTAATTATCACAGGTATATTGAATCCTGCTTGCTTCGATATCTTTTGGTGTATCGTCCTTGCTGATGAATCTGGATTTTCTGGCAAGGCGACAAATGTTCCTTCTGGTGCATTACTCTGATCAATTCCTGAATAATCCGTAATGAAACCTTGCTTAGTTTGTGTTATTAGAATCGGTTCTTCACGGATTACATGAATGGACTCTTGGAGAGCAACCTCTACTTTCTTTTCGGATTGACCACTTTTCTGGGCAATCTTCTTTGCTATTGATGATGGAGTAATTTCTGTTATGCTGTGGACCTTGCTCTCTGATTTCGATATAATTTTATGAGATATGACAAGAATATCTCCTTTCTGAAGTTTTTGAGCATTTTTCTTTATTGCTGCAAGTATCAAATCAGATATGTCATCACCATCATCAACTAATGGTATGCCTTTAATAGAAATGACTTCAATTGCATTACCTATCATATCTATTCATCATCTATATCCTTTGATTCCTCTGAAGCCAAGTCCTCAAACTGTTGTGTCTCCCTATCCCCATATTTCCCCAAACCTGCTTGAATCTTGAGAGATTCAGGTATCAAGTTGTAGAGAAATAGTCCTATGATAACATTGATGATTGCCTGAATAATATTCCAAGGAACATATATTGTAGACAAAGAAAATGCTGCGTTCAGTGAACTTGTGGAGAATATTTGAAACAGAAGAGTATTCCCAAATAACATACCAATGCTTCTAAAAGATGCTGCAAAAAGTAGGTAGATCACAGCTGACCTTTTCCAATCCAATTCCTTATTTCTAATGACTAGTTTTGCTATTATGAAACCTAAAAGAGTGAATGATTCAGCAAGCCCCTTGAACGCTGCACCTTGAAAATTGCGATATGCAATAAATATCCACATAATACCAATCGCAAAAAAAGAATACAGAATCCCCAGACCCAGAAATATTAGAAAAATTGGTATCCCTGTCCAATCAATTGTGAAATAAGGTATTGGTGTATAGAAATCAGTGATTCCCGCTATTGGGAATATCTCAAGTGATATCACGAGCGATGTAAATATCGCTAGAAGCGCAATGCTTTTCGAGTCAGACCTAATCTTCATTCTGATTGAATATCTCCAAGGTGTTCTCAGTCCCTAAAGTGGCTTATGAGTAAATCCCCTAACACTAGGATAAAAGGTGATTGCATATGCTGGGCTCTAATTTCTAAACATATATCTTCATTAAAAGCAGCGATTTTAATTTTAACATTAATAATTCAAATATCTATCTAAATAAAAAGAAATGAATGGTAGAAACAGGAAGGATTCATAACGTTTCGCGATTTTGAAAAATGTAAGGAGGATGTGCGAAAATGCATATCAAAAGTAAGACACTAATATCTACATTTATTGTGTGCGCATTCCTACTAGGATCACTTGCTGCTCCAGTAGCTGCGCTTCAGGTTAATATGGTTGAAGAGACCTTCAACTATGCATTCGCTCCAGGAGAGAATAACCATACTTATGTGTATGATTCCACTGAGAGTCCGTTTTATTATTCAAGGTCATGGATGCATTTCAATGAAGACACTGATTTGACCCAATATAATTATGAGTCTCAAGGCTGGGATTCCTCTACTGGAACAGGATTTGAAGACACGACAATTCCTTTTAGCTGGCAAAGCTTCAATTCAATGTCGACTGGTATCTTTGGAAACAACCCACTTCTTCCAGCATTTTACGACTTCATTGGAAGTGATGGCTCAGGAGCAGTAATCAACACGACAATAGAGAGAAGATCATTCTCACTCTCGTTTGGTCAAAACACCCCAATAATGATGGATACTGATTATGCCTACTTAGGTACGCTGTCAATAAGTGGACAAGAATTTGTACACCTCACCATTACCAGTCTTCAAGATGAGGTAGACTGGGGAGTTTATGTCATAGACCCTGCAGGTCGACTTATTGGTTTAACTATTAATGCAGACGGTGATGTTGCAGTTCTTCCATTCAGACCTTCCGTACCTGGTACATATTTCGTAGCTATCGAAGCTGAACCAGACAATGGACATTATGCAATGTTTGATATGAAACCAGAAGCAGTTGCACCAACACTGATTGCACCTAGCCAAGTTATTACAGACACTTTACCGACAGGTGAATATGTTCTGCTCGACTCTGGAAGTTTCGTACACGATGAACTAAGACCAACAGCTCGCACCTATAAAATCAATCCTGGTAATGATGTTTCAGCATTGACATATGCTTTCAACTACCCAGAATCTTTCCTAGGATTAACTCAGGTAGTAAGTATCTCTTTTACAAGTGATGCTTTTCTTTATGGCAATCTTCATGGAAGTCAATCCTCTACAGGAGTAACATTCCCAGATACAGATGTCTACTATGCCCGTGGAGGTGTTCACTACATTACCGTTATTGGTGGCGATAATACAGATTATACACTATATCATGAGAGTGATGTTGCTACAGATTTGCCAGTAAATCAAGAATTCAAAATTGACAACCTATTTTCACACTCTAGTGAGAGGATCTATAGCCTTGTTCTTGAACAAGATTCGGTCATAAAAATCAATTCGACTTCAACTTCAGACTTTACAATAAATGCATGGGCAACCTATGACAATGGCTACCGTGTGTCACAGAACATAGTTGATGGCAGTACTCTTCTAACTGCATCAATGTATTATCTGCCAGCTGGAGAATATATCTTTGATGTCACTGTTGCATCCTCAACTTCTGAATGGATTGAGTTCACCATAGCTCCTATAACAACTGACTTATCAGCTGATGTAGTGAATGTGGCTGGATTTATTGTTCCAACTGATCCATGTAGACAATACAACCTGACAATTTCATTGAACAATCTCTACAACGTTTCCGTTCCAATGAATGTGCAGATCTATGACCAATTCTATACATCCAAAGCCTCAGTTTCACCTACAATAGGTACCTGGTTTGACGGTTCTAGTCAGATAGAACATACTACTCATAATAATAGATATGAGGCTACTCTTGGGACAAGGATTTGGAGTGAAGATTATGCAATAATTCTGGTTTCTACATATCCCTATAATAACACAGTAGGAGTTGGAGATTACTATGAGAATTTTGCAGTCAATCTAACTATTGAATGGGAGGATGTAACACACTACAACTTCAATGGTACGACTACTCTTGATGCAAAGACCTCGGCTGCGCATTATAATTTCACTCTAGGCTTTCCTGGAGATGCGTCTGAGATTTACTCAGTCTTTCTAAACACAACTCCTGGTACCTGGTATAATGTTTCCATCAAGACCGGAGACGTTTCGGCATTAACAAATGCCTATTCTTATGCTCCATTCATGATGAACACTCATTATACAGGTTGGGGCGATCTCAATGATGCTCTGCAAGGTGCTAGTCCAGATTGGTCATTTCAGTTCGGTGCAATCTCAGACAATATCTATCTAGAAATTACAGTGAGCAGGTCTCTTATTACTGAGGGATTCCTCTGGGTTGAACTCATCCCACTACCAACTCATGTACTTGAACCCTTGCCTGACTTGAAACCAACTGGTCCTGATATTCTAGCTATGTTGGGTGGAATTGCAGTTCCTCTTGGTATTGGTGTGGTTGTCATCGTAGTTGTTGCAGTGGTTTACGTTAAGAAATTCAAGAAATAGTATAGATGAACTGACCTGATCTTTCAGGTCAGTCTTTCTTCTTTTTTATTCAGAATTATCATCTGATAATTCTTGCAGCACTTGATTTCCTTTTTGTTCATTTGGAATGTTTTCCAATAATGTTTCAAGGAATGTGCATGAACCTGTATCTAGAACTTCTTCGATGATTTCTACCATATTATCATTGATGAGGAGTTGGTCTTTTAATTTGCCCTCATCACGTAAAATCTTTAGATCTTCAACTCCTCTTTCAAGTTTAATGGCAAGTTCATGGAAAGATCTGTTTTCACTCCATGGTCTTCCTAGCAAATAATAATGATAGAATTTGATATCGAGAAGGACTCCTAGAACACGATAATTGGAGCTGCTTTCATACGGAAGTGTATGTCTAACTGACCTATCACGGATGCCTACCTTTTCACAGATTTGATGGCCCACAAGCATTGTGTTAATTGGTAATTTGCTCCAAATTGGAATTCCGTATCTATTCTCGTTTGCATATGCAGCAGTAATTTGCTTGAGTATCTCGGGAAAGTATTGACTCGTAATTCTTAAGAAGAGGTCCTTCTGTCTTCCCGGTTTGAGTGTCATGCCGCCAAACTGAATAAATTCAGCTCCCGCCAGTTTTGCCTCCTTTGCGAGTCCTTCGATGTTTTCATATGTTGTTCCAATCCATGGGATAATGGGAGTTGCCATAACTCCTCCAGGAATTCCAGCCTTTCGTAACTCTTTGAGGGCTCGAAATCGTTCAGGGGTCGATGATGCTCGTGGTTCAAATATTCTTCTAATCTTGTCATCATGAAGTGTAATTGTAAAACATGCATTTACGAAGGTCTCTTGATTCAGTTCTTTCAAAAGGTCTATGTCCCTCAAGACAAGATCAGATTTCGTTAATATCATCGCAGGAAGCCTAAAGTCAAGAAGGGTTTCAAGAATTTGCCTAGTGATTTTATGTTCCTCTTCGGCAGGTTGGTATCCATCAGATACTCCTCCACACACACCAATGACAATTCTTCGAGGTATCTTCATTGATAATCTTTTGAAATCATCATCTGGGAGGAACGACCATAATGTTTCTGTTTCCAATTCCTTTTGTGAGGAGAATCCTAGAC
>SDOA01000195.1 GCA_004524595.1 Candidatus Thorarchaeota archaeon
AACTGTTGATTCAACGATAACAAGGGCACCTCTCCTCAAGTGCTGTCCTATCTGCATACTAACTTCTCGTAGAGAGTGATATTGCGGAATATTGTTTTCATCTGTTGGTGTTTGGACATCAATAAGAATGACATCGGACTCTGCCAATACCCTCACGTCATCTGTTACAGTAAAAGATCCTTTTGCCACAACTCTTGCTATTAATTCGTCGAGACCTGGTTCATCACCCTCGATTGGAGACTTCCCCTGATTGAGATGCTCTATCTTCCAACCAGACCTCTTTGATCTTCGCTGTAGTCCTGTAACTTGGAACCCATCTACATCCGCCAAGAGTGCGGCACATGGAATTCCAACATAACCCATTCCAATTACTGTTATTTTAAAAACCATTTAGAAGCATTCTTCCATTATTGTGTTGCAAGAGATATGATTCTTCTAATCTGTTAGGATAAAAAAGATTCCTTCTATATCTTGAATGAACTATGATTTTGCGTTCCTCATGATGGCTCGATACTCGTATCTTTATATAGCTCGCAATGACACTATCTTCAAGTCTTGGGGATGCAGTGGATGGAATTATTAAGACCATTTATTGACAGAGCAATCTCTCTACTCCGAGAATACTACATAGAACTAATCGCACTCTCTGCAGTATTGCTTCATCTTGCACCTTATTTTGTACTTGGTCAGAATGTTCTAATTGGAATTCATGATACCTTTGACTCCTATATTGTCTGGTATAAGATTCTTTCAGATAGTGGAATGATATTTGCTGACTCATCAGCAATAGTCCCTCTCATCATTGGTGGGCTTCCACGAATCTCGTTTGGGTCAGAATTCAATGTACTAATCTGGATGTTTGTCTTCTTTGAACCATTTACAGCGTATGTCCTCAATCTGGTAGCGATGCATATAGTTGGCTTTCTTGGTATGTATCTCTTATTGAAGACCCACTTTTTGAAAGATGAAAAATATCGGATTTTGGTTCTTGGTGTTGCAGTCTGTTTTGCAATACTTCCATTATGGCCTCCAGCTGGTCTTTCCGTTCCTAGTCTGCCCTTAGCTCTTTACGCATTTCTTAATATACGAGCAAATAAATTCTCAAAGTGGGATTTGCTAGTACTGATCCTAATCCCCTTTTATTCGTCTTTGATTTTCTCCTATATCTTCTTTCTTAGTTTGATTGGCTTTGTATGGTTATGGGATGTTATCAAAACTCACAATCTGAATCAAAAATTTCTGATGGCAACTGTACTCATGTGCATAGAATTTCTACTAATCGAGTACCGCTTTGTTCTTGCGTTGTTTCTAGGAGAGGGGTTCACATCACATCGAGTCGAGTTCAGGCTCTCAGACTTGGACCTTCATGACTCGCTCTTGCGCGGGTTCAACAATTTCATTATGGGTCAATACCATGTTAACACTTTGCACAGTCCTGTAATTCTATTTACGATAGGATTTGCGGTATTTATTATCTTGAGTCATCGCTTCGATTTTGCTAAGAAACCAGCTATTTTGATTGGCATAGGTGGCTTAATTTCTATTACCACCGCCTTCGTTCTTATTGGTTTCAATCAATCTGTCACACAAATTTACAAGATTACATCTATTATTCTTCTAGGGCCGTTCTATCCTATTTCTATACTCATAACATTAGGTCTTGTAGGAATAGCTATTGTGTTTCTGCTTCTCCTAATACAAAAATCTGAACGATTTCGGATGACTGTTCAAGAGAATTATGATATTTTAAAACAACTCACGCTTATCTTAGTCGCTGCTGCAATTATTTCTCTTTGGTATGGTCTCTGGTCTTCGAGTTTTATCCTACCTTTTAAGGAGCAGTCTGTCATTTTAAGATCCATACAATTCTCCAGATTTCATTGGTTACATCCACTTCTTTGGTATCTATTATTTGCTCTTTCTCTCAGTGTTGTGTGGAAAAAAATCGATTTCAAGATTAATAAAATTGAACTAGGAAAGGTAATAGCTATCATGTTGATACTACTTCAGCTAGCAGTCCTTCTTCCATATAGCTGGAATATCGCATCTAGTTCGAATTCTGGTCATGAGAACATCACCTATAAGGAGTTCTTTGCAGAAGATTTGTTTCAAAAAATAGAGAATGATATAGGACTTCCTCAAGACTCCTATAGAGTCCTTTGTATCGGTTTTCATCCATCTATCTCTCAGTTCAATGGGTTCTATACCTTAGATGGGTACTCCAACAATTATCCTTTAGAATATAAGCATCAGTTCAGAAATATCATTGGTTATGAGTTAGCAAAAGATGCGCAACTTCAAGATTACTTTGATAATTGGGGAAGCCGTTGTTATGTGCTAATTGCAGAACTAGGAACGAATTTCTTTTGTACCAAAGACAAAGATTTAGTCGTTAACAATTTGGAACTGAACATAACTGCAATGCATGAGATGAATGTATCCTATATCTTCTCGGCGGTGAATGTCACAAACTATGCAGCGAATAGCCTTCAATTCAGTGGTCTCTATCAAGATGCAATATCTGCGTGGGACATCTACCTTTACGAGCTGCTTTGAGTTCTTCTTATTGTCTGCTGTAAATTGGATACTCATGGACACGCTAGTATCGTCTACTCAGAAGGAGGCAGTAGGGATAGCTCCGTGAGATCTGCTCGTGTATCATTACACCTTCAAAGAAACCTCTTTGGTTGACCTATTTACACATCCATCCAACTCTGTCCAAGTTATCTGCAACTGTCTTCAATCCTTACTAGCGATAATATAATGCTTCAAAGCAAAGTTCTCTAATATAGTGTTCTTTAATTTACTCTCAAGCCACCTCCAAAGACTTCGGTCTGATGGCAGAAAATCAATATCAACTGTAAGAATTGAGAACCCTTCCCTCTCGATAGTTCTTATTAGCTCTTTATGATAGATATATTTGTGTGGTCCCTCTGGTGCTTTGAATCTGACTTTCTCTGCCACAAACTGAATTGGCGCCCAGAATGGATTAGGATTAGTGACTATAATTATGCCCTCGGGTTTTAACACTCTGCAGACTTCACGAAGAACTCTGTTTGGATTCTCTACATGTTCCAACACTTCTGAAACAAGTGCAATATCCACCATATTACTTTGCACTGGGATTTTGTGAACATCACTGAGGATTAATAGATAATCTCCTTGTATTCCCGAGAATTTATCCTTTGCTAGACTCAGCATACCTGTAGAGATATCGAGGTCGATGTATGTGCCACCCATTTGCATAACGGTCTGACCGATATAGCCTGTACCCCCAGCGACATCCATAACTTTTCTCTTACTAAAATCTGTATGCGAGAGAATTTTCCTAAGCCGTTTTCCTATGGTTGGGTCATGTGACTCATACCCCCCACTTATTGTATCATAATGATCCCTGACCTGTTTAGTTTCAACCAAAGTACTTCACCCATATGTCATGCATAAATCAAAGTTGTAGAGCGTTTCTTGAACCTGCAGTTGTCAGTCTGATGCTATATATCAGTTTTTCATCTTTTATGCAGAGCTTGACTCATTTTCTTTTATTTCCCTAAAGATTGCCAGTTTTGACATTGAGAAGGTGAAGATGTATTCCACGAACAAGCTTACTGTTGCTGCGTAGAGATAGAATAAGCCAATCACCATCTCCAAGAATCTCGCGGTCTCTGAGTAGATTATCATAGATATAAAATAGACTCCAACGAATCCGACAAATTGACCATAAGTCCGCTTTGTGACACTCTTTTCTTTGAATGTAAATCTTCGATTAAGAACAAAACTGTTAATGATGCCTAGTGAATATGCGAAGTAGTACCCCCAGTCACCTCTACCAATTGTATTCTCAAGTAAGAAAAGTACAGATAATGTTACTAATGTATTGCTGACTCCAACTCCTGCAAATGATATCATTTGGAAGAAGGTCTTTGGCAAAATATCAACACGAAGCTGTACAAGCTCAATTCCCATATTCTTGGCATCTTTCCATAAATTGACTTTGGAGGCATTCTCATCTCTATCACACCAGCTGATGGGAAATTCAACTACATTCAGACCATCTCGTTGTCCCCTGATGAGAATTTCAGCGTCCCAAAACCAGCCATTTGATTTGACTTCACGAAGTGTCTTCATGATATTTTTGCGATTGAATCCTTTGAAACCACATTGATGGTCATGTATCTTTGATCTGAACAGGAATTTTGCTAAGAAATTGTAGACTGTACTGAAGATTTTTCGTTTTCGACTCCTGATACATTTCGAGCCTCTCATGAGCCTTGACCCAGTTACAATGTCTGCACCCTGTTCAAGATAGTTAATCATCTGCGGAAGATGTTTCAGGTCCGTCGCTAAATCGCTATCCATATAGATAATGAATGGTGTTTTTACTCTCAGAAATGCCTTCTTAAGAGCACGACCTCTTCCAAGTCTTCCGGGATGGTTGAATAGAAGGAGAGATGAATCCTTCTTCTGCAGTTCCTCTATTCTCTCAATAGTTCTATCTGTGCACCCATCGGTCGCAAATACAATCTGAACATCAAGATTATACTCCTTGATTGCTTGTTTTATCCTGTCATATGCATGCTCAACCCACGACTCTTCGTTCCACATCGGAACTACGATGGATGTTCTCATTATAGTAATCACAGAGCGCAGAAACTGGATATGTTAAAAGTCTAATGGGATATCATGCTACTCTACATTAACTACAGAAGAAACCCTCTCAATAGAATCGCTGATGAATTTGCTCTTGTCAATAATCAGTTCAATTGCATCATTTGGACAGACTTCCACACACCTGCCACATCCTCGACATTCTGCACTGATTACAGCTTTGTCATCAACGAGGGAAATTGCATCAACAAAGCAAACATTTTCTTCAGTG
>SDOA01000196.1 GCA_004524595.1 Candidatus Thorarchaeota archaeon
ATGAATCAGAATAATCATTGAGTAACTTCTATATCATAGGATGTAACCAAAGAGCATGGGTTGAAAATGAGTAGTCAAAAAATGCCATGGTCATTCTATGCTATACTGATATCTTTTGCAATCTTCTTTGCATGTCTGAATATCTATATAATGACTTTATTGTTAGATCATCCTTGGAAGAGTCACCTTTGGATTATCGGGGTCATTTTCGGCTTAGCTATGTTGATCTATTCAATCTACATCATGCGAATTCACCAAAAACAGATGTTATCCAGTAAACAAGAAAAAGAGGCCTAGAAAATTTTGTGAGAATCGTTCAGGTCACCATATTCTTAATCTCCGTAATGGAATATTTCGATGTCTAAGAATCCCAAGAGCTAGTATTACTCCACCAGTACCAGCACCAATTATTATTATCACATGAATTGGTGGTATCGAGGGAACAGGTACTGTAGACTCTGGTGTTTCGAACACTCTCAATGAGGGGTCTCCAAAAAGAGTCACCTTGGAGGGATGTTGATAACTTGCTACATCTCCCCAACCTGAAGCATAGATACTATGTTCACCACGACCATATCCATTGAATGTGAGATATCGGTCAATTGCATACGTCCACATATTTCCCAAGATGTTCTCACCGCTCGTGTAACTCTCAATGAAATAGACATTTAGATCATTAATATACCCTTGAAGTGTTTCAACACCACCGATATATACTACAGCACCACTTTCATTATATTGAACAAGGAACCTTTCAGCAATACAATTCCTATCGAAGGGCTGGAGTGGGTGTGGAGTTGGAGCAAGTCTAATTTCAATGCCATGAAATGAAGTGAGAGGAAATATTGTCCCATCGTTGCTACCTGTCATATTCACTCCAGAAGTTGTATGATATTCACACCATGGCGGGATGATTGCATATTCAGCTGTACTACAAGACGACGCAAATAAGATAGGATATTGATCCTTATTATGAAGACTGTAAAGAGGATCGCACCCATCATGTCTGTTAAATAGAATAAGGTCATCTCTATCATCTCCATTAACATCACTTACAAGAGGTATTTGATACTGATTACAAAAAGAGTCATGCCTGACTGTGAATGAGATCCATCCTGAACCATCTGAATCTAACACCCAGACATCTGAGCGCTCCCAATAGGTTTCATCTCCTTCAGTTCTTGTTCCGCCAATACGAGAGTCTTTTAGTAGTAAAACAAGGTCATCAAAGCCATCTCCAGAAATATCACCAGAAAAGACCTCAGCGCCATAGATAAGATCACCAGGGCATAAACCAGTATACCAAAAAGAAGAATTCAGTATGAAAGACTGTCCAGTCGAAATAAGACAATTGACATTACCGGATGCAAAATCAATTAATGCCAGATCATCTAAAGAGTCCCCGTTATAATCTCCAGGGACTAAGTAACTATCTGGTAGTACCGCGTTATAAGTTTCGACTTTGTCTAAGAAACCAGTACCAGAAGAATATGCTACATAGAATGCAGGACCAGTTCGATATAAGAGGTCGTCAAATGTGTCGCCATTAAAATCGCCAACCACCCAAGCATGCGGTCCTTCACAAAATGATGATCCCCAAGGAGCTGGTGATCCAAAAGTTCCTCCTCCAATAGTCGCCAATGTTACATATATTTCACCAGAGGTCCTATTGACCTGAACGAGATCTGTCATACCATCGCCATTGAAATCCCCCACCTTTGGATATCCGGGTTCTGCAGCAAAGTAGGGACTGAGGTCTCTCTTGAATTCGTCTAGATTGATGTAAGTATTGCCAGAAAAGGTTGTAGTAAAAGAATATCTAGCAGTGCCATTCCTCTCGAAAAAGATGATATCCGAATCACCATCACCATCAAAATCTCCAATTCTATGTTGCCCAATTAGCTTTGTGCAAAAAGATGGCTTAACCTTTTCAGCGGCATTGAAATACATACCATCGCTAAGGCTGAACCATACAGAATAATCATTATATGTGAAACCAAACGATGGAAGCCAATTAGGATTTCCATGACCTGCAAAATTCACATAGCCTTTTCCACTATTCAGTTCAGCAAGTATTTTCATTACCTCAGGTCTATTAGAAAATGGTCTTGGAGGATTAGATAAATCTACATCATAAAGCTCTTTTGTTGAAAACCCAAAAGGTGTCAATTTGCCATTAATCTCAACAGACAAATCATATTGTCCTAATTCATGAACTCCTTCAGCAACTAGGAGAGCGTTCATCAACCAATCACTCTCTTTACTTGCGTGAGTTTCATAGCTTATTACCTTGTCAACATAATTGCGAACCTCTTCTATGGTGGAGGCAGGAATCCTTCCAACAGCCACATCAGACACCATATCCAGACGGTCGTAGTTGATGGGACCGCTCATCTTCCATGCTCCCCAAAGTTCTCCATACATTCCATTCTTATCGAAGTCCCAATCATGAAAATCTTCTGAAGAGTTGAACAGATCTGCATAGTAGAGATCAGAAGCACTATACACAAAATCAGAGGAGGGTAATTTATCAGGCTCAGGTGTATGCACATTCCAATCCATGGCTATATAACGAACTGGAAACATATCTGCATCGCCCACGAGTAAGACATATCTTACACCTCTTGTTGAATACCAATTAGCGATACCTCTCTTTATACGCTCAGGCAAATCGATTCCAGAGAATTCATTTGCGAGATCTTGCCATGTTAATACTGCGGATCTCATTCCAGTGCGATTCTTCCATGAACTCAATCTCTCACATTCTGAAACGAAGTCCTCATGTGTAATAATGAGAAGGTCGACAGAATCAATATGAACCTGAGCAGTGACCCCCAGACCTAATTGAAAGATTACAACTGAAAGTGCAATGAAACAAGCAACGGTTTTCGAGTGCAAATTATTCCTCAAAGAATCACACTCCCTCAAGTGAAACTGGAAAAAAGAACTCGCTTTACTTGCATTCTAGGTATCTTTAGTTACACCTTTGCAATGTCGTATGTAAAAACGTGATATAGCATTTTCGAAAAGATTGTATATCTTCAACACAATCAGAGATATAGCATTTTATTTATTTTGTACAGAGAGTTATGGGAATATTCGACTTACAGTTCTTGGGAAGGGAATACAATCTCGAATATGTTCAAGTTCAAGCATCCAAGTAATCATACGGTCCATACCTACTCCAAACCCGGAGTGCGGCACACTTCCATACCTTCTGATATCGATGTACCACTTGTATTTTTCAGGATCATCACCAATTCGCTTCAGATTATCAATGATGAGGTGAGCATCGGTCTCACGTTCACTTCCGCCTATGACCTCTCCAAAACCTCGAGGACCCAGTAAATCACTGTTCTTGTAGGTTCGATGGTCATCAGGATTATCTTTCATGTAGAACGACTTGATCTCTTTTGGATAATATTCTACGAACAGAAAGCTGTCACTGTCTTTTGTGAGATACTCCTCAGCCTCGCTTCGGATATCGTCACCCCACTTGATATCAATTCCACCCTTTTGACATCTTTCAATTGCTTCTGAATATGTGATTCGATCAAATGGTGGTCTAACAGCAAGCAAGCGTCCAGGGTCTATTCCAAGTTCATTCAGTTCAGAAAGCCTATTATTGGCCACTGAATGACACATGTGGCTTATGAGTTCTTCTTGACGTTTTAGGTTACAGTTATGGTCACACCATGCCTCTTCAACCTCTAGATGCCAAAACTCTGTAAGATGTTTTCTAGTTCTTGATTTCTCAGCTCTAAAAGAAGGAGCAAGAATGAATACTTTCTCCATTGCATATAATTGGGGCTCTAAATGCATCTGACTTGTTTGTGTAAGATAGACCTTTCTACCAAAGTATTCTACTTCAAACAACTCGGCGCCTTCTTCACCCATTGTTGACACAAACATAGGTGAAGTGGTTTCATAGAACCCATTTATCCTAAGATATTCACGAGCAGATCTAAATACCTCATCCCGAATCTTCAATACATTAGTGAGCTTTCGTGAACGCATCCACAAATGACGATTATCATTTAGAAACTCAATGCTTTGATCTTCAGTAATTGGAAAGTCTTCTGCAAAGTGCAGAACTCTGAAATCGGTTACCTGTACTTCAAAACCGCCCTCAGCTCGATTATCTGCATGTACAACGCCAGACAGAGTCACAAGGGATTCAATTAACATCTTCTCCGCATCAGTATATTGCTCTTCGTTGACATTATCTTTCTTAACAACTGTCTGTATAATACCTGAGGGGTCTCGAAGAATAACAAATATCATCTTCTTCTGTTTACGAAGCCGGTGGACCCATCCTCGTAATTGTACTTCCTTTCCTTCATAAGTACCTTCGAGAACATCTCTTACATGCATATATCTCATAGTAATCACCACAAGTGTGGTTCAGACAACGAGCTGTCTGGTAGTATTGAACGTCTTTTTAAATGATAAAAGCCTGACGGCTTTGTGAAGCCGTCAATAATTTACCTGTATCGCACAAACCATATGATGACAATAAGAAGGACAATTCCTGATGAGATTATCAAAGCCCATGTCATGTATCGCATTACTACGGGTTCAGAAACATATACATCTACTATTGACTCAACAGAGTTACCTCCGATGTCATATGCAGTGAGTTTCACCTGATGGTGTCCGACTTGGAGGCCCGAGAAATCAAATTCTATGTTCTCTGTCATCCATTCTTCTGTTACGATGAGGACATCATCAACTTCAATTGTATAGTAGTCTTTGAAATCATCAGTGACTGTCCAGTTTCGAATGATTCCCCTATCACCTTGATTATAGAAGACATCATCAGGTTTGAAGACAACCACAGGAGCCGTTGTATCAGCTAATACTG
>SDOA01000197.1 GCA_004524595.1 Candidatus Thorarchaeota archaeon
AGAACAAGTATCACAGCATCGCTCTTCTCAGGATAACGAAAGAGCTCTCCGTCTCGAAGTCGTGCATAGACTGCTGCACGGTGGGGATCTCCAATGAACCAATTCCTTCCACTTGTCAATTCAAAAGGTGCTCCACCAAAAGCAGTTTGAGCCATCTCTTGAGCAATGTCTGCAAGAAATTCCTTCATTTCCTGGTCGTCACGGATCACAACGAAACGAACCATAAGCATGTTTTCTGGACTTGGTGCATGCCTGGCTGCCTCGAGGATCAATTCAATATGTTCATCGGGTATGCGCTCACCAGTGAATTCTCTAATAGATCGACGCTCACGTATCCATTTCAAAGACTCTAACTCTTTAGTAGTCTTTACAGTGTCGAGAGATTCACCAGCGGCATCCGACTTATCAGCATCTGAAGCCATTTGTTCACCTCATGTATTATATAAGCTAGCCTCGATAATTTACAGCCTGCATAAATGTATTCCGAGAAAAGAAAAATGGATATGGAACCGTCTTTGTGAGGATAGAAATCAAGAAACAGAGAGTTATTTTGCGATGTTCTAGATATTCTATAGACCTTATCCTGCATATTAACCTGATATTAGCTCAACTATACAAGATGACATATGCTAGACATGCCATTGCTCTTTAGAACGCACATCACTTCTCCCGGCGATTGTGCGATTCATTCTTTCTAAATTGGGAGCAACTTTCGCTCCCTATCCCTCTTTCAGGTATTAAAGTTCCAAAAACTCCAAATGAAGTGCTTCTCCAACGATACGTTCAACAGCCGCAATCTTTTCTTTATTGTCGACAGTGACAGTACCGAGAAGATCATCGACAATCTTACTAGTACCATATGTATCAAGTGCTGTCATCATGATTGGTACACCAAGTTCACGTGCACGAGTCACGGTACCTATCTCTGGCCCGAGACCTCCAGTCAAGATTAGGAGATTGGTATCAGTTTCAAGCGCTGCAAGACAGATATCTGTTCTATCACCACTTGTGATTACGGCCATATCCTTTGAGCGTCTAAACCATTTGAGCGCGTTCTCAGGAGCCATACTTCCTACAATGAATTGATCAATGAGTAGATCCATTTTTTCAGACCCAATTATCATCTCTCCATCTAATGCTCGTAAGATCTCTCCAACAGTTGGACTAAACAATTCTCTGTTATTATAGAGCACTCCACAAAATGCGACTCCCTGACTTTCAAGCCATGGTCGAATACTTTCATTAACAGTCTTCTTCAACATCGGTGGAACCATACTTAGCACAATACCAAGTTTCTCAATTCCTAAATCCGTAAACAAATTTTTCTGCATTAGAATATCATCAATTGCTTCGATATCTGGAAAGTTCACTAAGCAGATTACAGTAGCATCAAGAAGCTTCGCAATCTCAGGAGTCGATAGACCTACGTGAAGGAGATTCCATGGAGATTTTGTCCCTTCTATGAGAACGAAATCCTTGTCTTTCGATATCCTCTGATAGCAGGTCTGAATCTTGGTTAAAAGTGCATCATTTCCAACTCTAAGGAGCTCGTCAAAACTTGACATGTGCCTCACTATCGGGCATATACAACTCAATCGTTCATTCATTCCCAACAACTCTTTCATAAGAGCAGCATCTTCATCAACATCTTCATCAGAAGTACTGTGGATATAGCTCTTTGTTCCCGAGGGTTTGAAATATGCTATGGATTTCCCTTTCGCCTTCAATCTACCTGCAAGACCTATAGCAACCATGGTCTTCCCAGTTACCGTATCGCCACTTATCACAATGTTCTTTGCCATCATTCTCACCCGCTAATCGTTATTTTCACATCAACTGCAGATACACCTTTACCTTTGTCATAAGCAAAAGCTGGATTTATGTCAAGCTCTACAATATCTTCAAAATCTGTAACTAGCTGACTGATTTTCAGAATTGTATCTTCTATTGCGACAATATCGCTTGGTGCTTCACCACGAACACCTTTCAGAAGAGTTCCCATCTTGGTGTCCATTATTAATTCACTTGCATCAGAACGAGTCATAGGAGCAAGTCTGAATGCAATATCTTTGAGATAATTCACAAATATTCCACCAGCTCCAAACATGACCAAAGGCCCAAATTGAACATCACGAGAACAACCAATGATCAATTCCTTTCCCTTGTCTACCATTTCTTGGACATCTACACCATAGATAATTGCTTTCGGCATGTGTGTTCTAGCATTATCAAGAATTTGAAGAAATGCTTCTTCAACCTCTTCAGGATTGTTCAAACCTATCCGTATTCCCCCAATGTCACTCTTGTGTACAATGTCAGGACTCGCAATTTTCAACACAACTGGATATCCAAGTTCATCGGCGAGATTCTTTGCTTCTTCTGAACTTGTAGCAAGACGAATTCGCGCAACAGGAATATTATAAGCCTCAGCAATAGCATGAGCTTCGCTTCCTAAAAGGACTCTACGATTATCATTACGCACCTCAGAAATGATCTGCTCTACTCTCTTCCTGTCGACCTTGAATGTTGGAATGGTCTCATCCTTGAGGCTATCCCGACTTAGAGTATATTTGTATAATTCAGCAAGAGCATGTACTGCACGCTCAGGAAAATCGAAGACGGGTATTCTCCCCTCAGTCAAGACAATTCTAGGATATACCATTGAATTTCCCCCCATAAAGACAGCTATAACTGGTTTATCAGGATACTTTCTATGTGCTTCGACTATAACCTGTGCTGTTTCAGTTTCTTTTGTCATTGCTTGAGGTGTTAAAAGAACTAAGACAGAATCAACATTTTCATCTCTTAATGCTGCTTCGATACATAATGCATAATCTTCAGGTTGAGCAGTCCCAAGAGCATCAATTGGATTATATACTGCAGCTGCGGGTGGGAGATTCTCTTTTAGAAATTCGACAGTTTGAGATGATAGCTGTGCAATCTGTAATCCTTCTGCTTCACAAGCATCAGTTGTCAAAATACCGGGACCACCAGCATTTGTAATAATTGCTACTCTATTTCCAGCAGGGAGATGCATATCATCAAAGACTGATGCAATATCGAACAGAGAGGCCATATCACTAGCTCGTCTTACACCGCATTGTTTGAATGCTACATCATAAGCAGTATCGCTACCTGCCAAAGATCCTGTATGTGAAGATGCTGCTCGTGCACCTGCTGCACTCACACCGGATTTGACAATGAAGATAGGTTTGTGTTGGATAACCTTTTTGCAGGCATCCATGAATTTGTGACCATCAACTACTGATTCAATATAGAGAAGCAAGAATGTTGAATCAGGGTCTCTTCCAAATGCCTCAATGAAATCAGCTTCATCGAGGTGAGCTTTGTTACCAAGACTGACAAATTTGGAAAACCCAATTTTCTCCATGAGGCTCCAATCAAGAATACCTGTCATTAAAGCTCCAGATTGAGAAGCAAAAGCAATAGTACCCTTTGAAGGTGTACCAGCAGAAAATGATGCATTGTATGGTGCTGATGTATTGATGATTCCAAGACAATTTGGACCTTGAATTACCATTTCATATTTCTCAGCTATTTCGACAAGCTGCTTCTCTGCCTCTTGACCATCATGCCCAATTTCCTTGAATCCAGCTGTGATAATAACTAGAGCCTTAACGCCTTTTTGACCACACTCTTCAACTGCTCTCAACACATGTTTTGCAGGAATAACAATTACAGCAACATCAACATCACTGGGAACATCAGTCACTGATCGAAATGCCTTGAAACCAAGTATTTCGTCAGCTTTTGGATTGATGGGGTATATCCGGCGCTCAAATCCACTGTCTACTAAGTTTCGCATAACATCATTACCAAGCTTTCCCTTAGTACTGGAGGCTCCAATCACAGCGATGGATCGCGGATTAAATAGTACATCAATGCCTTTTTGTCTATCCACATTATACACGACCTATGATTGGTCACAAGACCGTTGAACTTTGATAATAGAATATAACTTCTATCCTGACGGCCAATTCAAATCACACCTATTCCCTTCAATTCAGTATTAATTGGAACCTCGATATAGGTTCGATCCCTGTAACAGTATAAGTAATTTAGTACTGAAAATTGGTTCCTTCATAATTGTATGCCGACCTAGTATTACTCACAACCATATTCTTGTATGACAGAGATATGGTTAGGAGAATACCAATCATGAAACTAGTAACACTTCATATTCCTGAGCAATATGTCGAAGGTCTGGAACGCCTAGTTGAAAATAACCTCTATCCTAACCGATCAGAGGCAATCAGAATTGCGATTCGAGACCTACTTAAGAGAGAACTATGGGGCTAGAGTATACTCGACTCTACTTGGTTCTCTAAGTACTGAAAAATAACTCTAGATACCCATAGCCACTCTTCTTTTCGTATGTGAGAAAAGGAGGTATGCTCTCGTCTTCTATATCAGAGATGAGGCTGATGATATTTAAGTCGGTCTTGGGAATGGTCCGGTCTTAATAATCCACCAAAAGTCTTGGTCAGACATTCTCTTTGATATGTACCTGCCAAGAGCCGCAATTAATAAGACAATGCCAACTAGGAAAATAAAGAATCCGTAATTATACAAGTTTAATGGGGGAACAATAGGCTCTGGAGGGACTGAGTAATAATTTGGTATGCCCAGAGTCTGAAGGATAAAACCGATGATGATTATGACCAAAGAGGTCAGAAACAACCAATCATTCTTCAAACTTCTCCTATGCTCTTCCCCGCTAGATTCCTGAGAATCATTAATCGTCGTGATAATTACCTCTAGTATGTATGAATTCAAAGACGATTAAGGGTTTGTTTTTTA
>SDOA01000078.1 GCA_004524595.1 Candidatus Thorarchaeota archaeon
AGAAGAGAGAGATGATAGCTGCTTCAGAGAACTATCTAGGCGAGAAAGAAAAGCGACTTCTCTTCTGGCTTGATATGGTCTCAAAGGAACAAAAGAAGGCGCTCGTAATGTGTCGTTTTGTTGAGGTGACCAAGTATCTCTCCGCGCTTACTGAACAACGAGGAATTAACTCTACCTTTGTTCATGGTGGGATGGATGGAGTCACTCAATATAGCCACATTAAGTCTTTCAAAGAGGGAGATACGAGAGTACTCTTTGCGTCTGAGAGATTGATAGAGAAGGGAACGGACTTGCCAGAGGCTGATGTTGGGTTTTACTATGGGACAACGGCATCTCTTGAACGGTACGAGCAGAGTCTAGGTAGAATAAGAAGTAATGTCAGCAACGTAAAAACACTCTATACCATAGCATACAACCAGACTGTCGAGGACGAGAAGTCACTGAAACGTGATACTATGTTCCTTGAGCTCTTAGGAAAGAAGATGGGATCTATCACCACAACAGCTTCAGAATACTAGACTAAACAATCAACCAGTCTTTGCACCTTTTAGACCTAAGAGTGTAGAAGATTGAATTAGAAGTTGACCAAGACTGTAAGTCACTCCTACAAAGGCAGTACCAGCTAGGAAAGTACTGTCTTGAAAACTCTTGTAGGCAATCGCCCAGTCAGAGATGAAGAACAAGAGGAATCCCAAGATGATTGCCAATTTAAAAAAGATCGGATAATCATCAAACCATTTTGTCATGGCAAAAGCGAGAGCTGTGATTAAAAGAATACCATACCCCAGCGCTCCAAAACTCATGATTTGTTCAGCTGGATTATAGACGGTCAATTGAAAGAGGATGATGATGACGATAATACTGATTACCCATACGATAAGATTGTTCGTTCTTATACCGTGAGACCTGTCTCTGTCAATGAATAATGGAGAGCGATCTCTCAGTGCATATAGATAGAATACATGACCGATACCAAAGTACAGGATTCCATTAATCAGCGTAATATCAGTTGGAAAGAGAAGAACTCCTGGCATTGCAAGATCACCAACAAAGCCCAGAATCATGGCAAAAAAGAGAAGCAGGGAATAACGCCTCCAAGGCCCTATTCCTGTATCTTCAGGATTGATCTGGCAATATATCATGGTGACAGCTGAAAACATGACTAGTAATGCAGATGTTGATAGAAAGATTTCAAGCACTGATCCATCTGTCATAATCTGAATCATTACTAGAGCTAGAATTACTATCACAAGGATTAGTTGTAAGTAGACGAGTGTCCTATTTTGTGACTGTGACATGTTCACCAAGTCCTTCCTATTCGTTAGACTCTGATGTGCATCCTCCTGTTTTAATCTACCTGAAATTCATAAAACCAGCTCAAGTAGCGTCAGAGCCCAGTCTTCATCCTCATCAATCTTGACCCAGTCTAATGAGCTGAGTACATCAGTATAGCGCGTTTCGTAGGTAACAAAGATTGATGTACATTTCAATTCAGAAGCTTTGTGGATGTGGTGTGAGAGATGGTCGAGAAAACCTGTTGTATCTGCTGCGTATATCGTGAAGATCCACTGTGATCCAGATTTATCTTCACGCGCAAATCCTAGTGAGAAAGAGTTTGTTTCTTCTTCGTGCTTTTGAACCCAAAACTGTGCAATCGAGTTAATCTTCTTTAATCCATCAAGTGTGGCATCAATACCTTTCCAATCATAGATGATTGTATCATAAGGCAAGAGTTCAGCGGCAATTAGATCATCATACACATCATTCGCAGTGACCTCGAGCATTGGTCGTTGTGAGAAGTGCCATGAGATTTCAGCAGGATTATCTTGCCAATGAATTGCAAGGTCAAATTTTCGCGTCATCCCGACAGTCTCTCCAAGATGTAATGATGTTGCATTTCCTATAGCTGTAGTGTAACGGACACGGTTTACGGGGATGTTCTTTGCTACCTGAACAACATATTGGGTCAGGGCGACAGCAAGACCTTTACCTCTGTGATTGGGATGTACACGAAGAGCCTCCATCCATCCAGTTTGACCATCATCAATCACTCTCAGATTTGCTAGGGCTACGATATGACCATCGAACTCAATCCCAACTGGGTGGGAACTCTCATCTTTAAACCAGCTGTCAAAGAAAAAGGGTATATAATCATAACCATCCCATGTATGTCTAGCTATCTCCAAGACATCAGGTCTATCTGATTCTCTAAGCAGTCGGATGTTAACCATAGTAATACCCAGCATGTTAGATGATTCAATTTCAGATTTGAACCAAGTGTTTGGTATCTTAAAAAAATCACTGACTCAACCATTCTCAGCTCTCTCTAGGATTATAGTCCATTCAACAGTCCGAATGGATTTAGACATATCATTCATTAACCATCACAGATATCCTTCTAAACCAAGTGATGGAACGAATTCTCTATAGTAATATGAATCTAGAAGATTGAAGACATACAAACTCGAGGAAGAACCATGCCAGCCCACAACAATGACCACGTTTCAATGGCAGTATGGTGTCCATTGATTCCACCAGAGGAATTGGATAGATTCACTGAGTGGTCAGAAGATCTACGGAACATAAGTCAGGCATATGAAGATTGGTTATCTTCCATGAGGGGAAAGTCATTCGTTGGGACAGATATTGGAGTCTTACTAGATAGAATACGGATTCTCATGATTAACATAGGAATAGCGTGTGCTATGAACCGTGCTTTGGCAGAGAGTGTTCAGACAGTCATTTCAGAATATCTCAGGGTTCGAGCCCTTTCTATGATAGAGGCATTATCAGGCGATTCAAAGGAGAAGATAGCTGTGAAAGAAACACTCACAGCATTCTTTAGCGATTTGAGATTTACACGAGATATCTTTCCTGAGGAGGATGTCAAGGGGGTCATTCCTATAATGGTATCATTGTCCTCTGATTCATCGCATGGATTACTTGGTCGATTCCTTGGGTCAAAGTCAAAGAGGGCCAATGTAGACCAAGAGAAGACACTCCAAGCCGCCCTCATTGAAGGCTCGAATATTCTGAAGAAACTCTACATGCGACTTCTAAGTCCAGACCCTTGGGGAACGTATTAATAGAATAGCTAACGGAATTAGATGGACCTCTCGATTTTTGCCCCTGTTTTCTGATAGGACAATTCAGTTCTTTTAACGACGCGCCAATCAGTAAGATGAAGAACTACCTTTATTGAGGACTTTTTCACGAAGAGCTCGATGAAACTCGCATCTGTCCTACCACCCCAGCCGCCTGTTGCACCGGAAACAGTCCCAGGATTGAGAAACAGTCGATCTCTGTGAAGAGTAATAGATGCCTGATGGGTATGACCATGGACTGCTACATCACCACCAATCTGTTGAAGAATCTCGCAGAGTTGTTCAATATTGCCACGGGGGCGTAGTTGTGTACCATGAATGAGGAGTATTTTGAGGTCATCAAGTTGTATCTCTTCATGAAAATTATATGAACTACCATAGTCCATGTTGCCTGTTACTATGTAACTTTGTGGGAGAGGGGGAAGAGCCGCCCTCATATCAGCCTCCCGTACAAGGTCTCCCGTAATAAGAACCATATCATACTCTGTATCCTTGATATGCTGATAGAAGGCTTCAGGAATCGAATCTCTTCGTGTAGGAATGTGTGCATCTCCAAAGACTAACACTTTGTATGTCATCAGTCTCGTATCCTGTTGAGATTCTCAAGAATCTTTTCATAGACTTCTCTCTTAGGACCTTTGGTGAGTTTAGACAAACGCTCAACTATTAGCTCAGGAGTGCTTCTCGCAAGATAGCCGAAACGAGGAGTTCTGTCTACGACTAGTTCTAGATTCTCATCGAGACCTCTTGCTTCAATTCCATCAATCCTGACTGGAACCTTTGTCGCCTCTTGTATTTCTCGAGCGAGATGACTACAAATTACGGTGCAAGTCTTAGGGTCACTCTGTAGAACCTCAATCAGTCCAGCTATGACATTGGCAGCACTTCCAGGCTCGGTGATTGCCTCTACTTCGTCGAATAATGCAAGCTTTGATTTTTCAGAGACTACAATATCAGCAAATTGTTTTAGGGTGGTCTCAAATGCCCCAGCACTGACCATACCACGACTCTTGTAGAAGAAATACAGTTCTTCAAAGACAGGGACGTGCGCTCTCTTGGCGGGAACAGGAAGTCCTGATTGTGCCATAGTTATGACTTGAGCTAAGGTCTGGATGGTAGTAGTCTTACCACCGCTGTTGGCACCAGATAGGAGTGCACAATTCTCACCATTGGTCCCTTGTGGATTGAAGGGAGTCTTTCCGATTGCATAATCAATCGGTTGAACCTTCCCATGCTTGCCCTTGAGGTGACTCTCGAGCAGGAAGATGTTATTTGCACTCTCAACACCAACACCCGAGTAGTGAAGTGAGATGTCTGGAGTAGTGAGTTCGTAATCTCGAGAGAATAGTCCAACTGCCAAGAAGAGATCAAACTCTAACAGGGTCTGGACCGCCTCCAAGACTATGCCCTTCATCTTCTCAAGATCATTTGCGTATTTCTTTATGAGTTTGAATTGTCTGTCGGCAAAAATACGTCTGAGTTTGTCCTCCAAGTCATTGATCTGTGCTGAGACCATCTTCGCTGGGAGAGATATCTCTTCACTGATGATGCCTGTGACCCAATCAGCCTCTCTCGCTGTAAGGCCGAGCATCTGAACAAGCTTGTCCTCTGCTTCTTGAATAGTGTTTGTGAAGGTCTCTACAATTTCAGCAGGCAGCATGTTACGGAGTGCGCTTCCATCTGCTCCTTCCATGTCTGCAGACTGTAATATTGTTATAATCTGTTGTCCACCAAGGGTCACTTGACTCTTGGAGATTCGAGAAGTAATCTGTTCATTCAACCACGATTCGGTTTCTGCTGTTGCTGTGGGAAATACCTTTACAGCGTTTCTAAATCGGTCAATCTCAGGATCTATTCCCTGTGCAAGGTCACCGTTCTCATCAAGATTTTTGAGAATATCACCAACTCGGTTCAATCCTTCAAAATCAAGGCTCTTTGTAAAGTTCTCTACAGACTCATTAGAAGGGAGGCTACTAAAGACCTGAGCTAGACTACAGGCAGCATCGATGACCTTGTAATTTCGAGCATAGAAGTTGACGGTGCTCTCAGGAAGCACATCATCAATGGACCAATCTTTCCCGAGCACTTCAACATTATCAAGCATATCTATTGACTCATCAAACATACCAAGTGGAGAGATAAAGAGCACAAGATCATATCCCTGTGCATAATCAGCCGCGTTCTCACCCTCGGAAATGACATATACAGGGCACCATTTATCAACACCTTCCTGAATAAGGGTATCAAACACTTTATCATCATTAGTGATGATGACTCGGCCTTCAATCCTGCGAGGCTTAGACCTGCGATAGAGTCCTCGAATCTGACTCAAGAGTCCTTTCAGTAGTTCACGCTGGTCATCTGAGAGGCCACTTGCCATATCAGAGGCGTTTGCAAAGTATTTTTGTCGTTCAAGAATGATATCCAGTTTATCAGGAGGAAGTGGAAAATAGAGAAACATCTTGTCTTTTGCATAAGTAGTGTTTGCATAACCCTGGATGATCTCAAGAATGTCTTCAAAGATCTTACGAATATCAGCACTTCGTAATAGCATGTTAGAGCTGACACCAAACTGATGTTCAAAAGCGCCTTTTACAAGGTTCACAGCCTGTCTGGAACCAATCCCTGGTACAGCTGCGACAAGGTCAACACGTGAATCCTTGATAACTTTGAGAGCAATGGCTTCACTGCCAAAGTGGTCTAACAATGCTTTTCTGATCTTTTCTCCAACACCCGGGATATCTGAAAGACTCTCCATAGTCAAAACATGGTCACCTGAATCAAGGCTGTTATCTGTGGGTTGATTGACTTTTTCCTTAAAGGCTTGACTCTCTGACTCATTAAGAGATAATAACCGTGTCATGGTATACTGCTCCTGTACTTATTATGATACAAGAGCATAGAAGTACTCCTACAATTTCATGGTTTAACTGAAATTAGTAACCGCTATCAAGATTTACAACATTCAATGGAGGTTCACCATGGATGAATCTGTGTATGTTATCAGCAGCAAACTGAAAATATTCACGTTCTGTGTTCTCAGAATAACCAGCTCGATGAGGTGATACAACGACATTTTCCAGTTCCTGAAAAGGCAGGTCTGTAGGTGGGATCCCTCTTCCGCGCCATTTGGACGGATATCTCCACCAAACATCAATGCCTGCACCATAGATCTTGTTTTCTTGTAGAGCTTGAAAAAGCGCTCTCTCATCAATAATAGGACCGCGTGAAATATTTACAATGATAGAGGTTGGTTTCATCCAAGAGATAAATTCTTCATCAACAAGTCCTTTAGATTCTGATGTTAGAGGAAGAGAGAGTATCACGAAATCAGCCTCTCTAACAAGTGGTTGAACATCTTCAATCCTTACAAATCTGTCAACAATTTTTGAGTGTCTAGATACACCACTTCGTGATGCAGCATAGAGTGTCATATTGAAAGCTCGTAACCGTTTCGCAATTTCAGAACCAATGTTGCCAAGACCAATTAGAAGACAGGTCTTATGCCGAATTTCTATATTAGGACGTGGCCCACCAAAGGCATAGATCCAGTTCCCCTTTCTGAGTTCCTGATCGTTTGGAATAATGTTCTTTGCGACGGCAAAGAGAAGAGTGATTGCATATTCTGCCACCTCTTCGGCATTGATGTGAGAGTTGCAGAGGATAAGGTTGCCTCGTTCTTTGACTGCTATCAGGTCGATATTTTCTACACCGGCTGAAAAAGTCTGTATTAATTTCAATCTCGATGCAGCTTCGATGTATTCTCGTGAGGCTCTATTTGATGCAAGAATGTCAGCATCCCGTCCGACAGATAGCATCGACTCTAGTGTTCCATCAGTCAGGACTATCTCTGCAGTATTGCCTAGAACGTCCCGAATTATCTGAACATATTCATCACTTGAAGAGACCATGACCTTCAATCTAAACAACTCCAAAGATAAAAACCACAAGAACTCTATTGAGCTCTTGGGTATGATTTAATATGACCTGGCGATGTATACTACTTCAGTAGCAGGTCGGCCGCAAACAACACAAACGCCTTCGGGTTTTTCGTTGACATCAATCCGAGTGCCCCGTATTTCCCCACCTGTTCTATCTTTGATCTCATCAGCACAGTGTTTTCCTTCCATCTCAGTAGTACAGAAGGGGGTTCTAGCTATCTTACCTTGTTCCATTGCATCCTCGATGGCTCCAATGGTTTCAGCATCCAGTACAAGGTCAACAAACTTTGCCTCAGCTGCAGCACGAAGATTGGCATCTATTTCTTTCCCGAGTGAAGCAATAGATTTTTTGAGATCTTTCAGATCAATTGTATTGCGGTTCATTGTGTCTCGGCGGAATAAGACCACCGTTTCGTTCTTGATATCGCGAGGGCCAACCTCAACACGGATGGGTACACCCTTCATCTCCCAGTAGTTGTACTTCCACCCAGGAGTGGTGTCCTTATTATCAAGATAGACTCGGATTCCTGCCTTCTGTAGGCGTATTTTGATGTTTTTGCAATATTCTAAGACAGTTTTTTCATCCTTAGACTTATAGATTGGAATTATTACTACTTGATAGGGAGCTATCTTGAAGGGAAGCCTGAGCCCTTTATTATCACCATGGATTGATATCAATGCACCAAAGATTCGAGAGATTGCTGGACCATAACAGGTCTGCCATGCATAGGCCGACTCGTTATTCTCATTCAAGTATTTGATATCGAATGCCCGTGCAAAGTTATCACCCAGATCGTGAGTGGATGGAAGTTGAATGACTTTGCCATCAGGCATTAACGTATCAGCAGCATAGGTATTCAATCCTCCGGGAAACTTATCCCATTGGGTCCTACGAAACACCATGACAGGTATTCCGTAATTCTCAGTCACCACTTCTTTTGTGGTCTCAAGGTCTTCCATGACCTGAGCCTTGACCTCATCATGGGTTGCAAACACGTTATGGCTCTCTATCCAGAGAAACTCCCGCCCCCTGAGGAAAGGACGTGTGCTCTTGATTTCAGATCTGAAGACTGAACAGCGCTGATAGAGCTTCAATGGCAAGTCGCGCCAGCTTCGTACCCAGAGTGAATACATGGGATAGATTGCAGTTTCACTGGTAGGTCTAAGAGCCAATTTCTCTTCAAGTTTTTCTCCATCGCCAATATCCTGAATCCAGAATACCTGTGGAACAAATCCCTTCACATGTTGAGATTCTCGTAAAAGATTGCTCTCAGGAATCACAGTAGGAAACAACATGGGCAGATGGTCTTTCCTCTGAAGGACTTTTTCAAGGATATCGAACATGTTATTCATGCTCATCAAACTCCATGGAGGAAATGGTGTAAAGCCCTTCACGCCATAGCGGATATCTGCAAGCTCAGCCACTTTACAAATTTCACCAAACCAATCAGGGAAATTCTTCTCTTTATCAATATCAAAGATTACGCTTCTTTGTTCATTTGTATCACTGCTCATGATAGTATCCTCTGTTCTGATTGAGATTCATTGAATCGACTAGGACGTAGAATTAGTTTACTATTGATACTGTGGAACGCATTCACCTAGCATTTACGTTCACCAAGTTTTTCGTTAGTATGTTGGTATTTAAAGACTGTCATGAGAGATTTTTGTTAGCGTTTTGTAGTAATTTCTCCAATCTCTTGAACACGGGTGTGAAGATTATGTTTCTTGATTAGTTCTACAACACCCTCTGGAACTAGAGATTCCCACTCGTCATTGCCCCAACGAATTAAGTCGCGGACATGCTTTCCACTGTAAGTGGACCGCTCAAGGAGTTTTGTAGAGTCTGTGACTATCCCTCCATCTTCAAGAAGGCGTTTCACCAATGGATTATGACTGTATGCCTTGTCAAAGTAGGGAACCAAGGAACGTACATGTGCAACCCAAAGGGGATGGATATTGATATCTGAAATAGGTACAACGGTTATTCTCTCAAACGGAAGCTTCTCGTCGATTAATGCCTGACGAATGAACATGACTCGTTCACCCCCTGTGAAAGGATTGTCAGGGGTGTGGGAATATTGCGCACTACCAACAATGATGATTATGTCTTCACCTTTCCCCAGTATCTGTTTGATTGTGTGGATATGCCCTTTGTGGATTGGCTGAAATCGCCCTATGAATAATGATTTCATTTTGACCAGCTCTTTTGAGTAATTCATGGTTCAAATAAGGATTAGGTTGGAACACAATTTGTGCTAGAATAGACCAGATTCATAACATTATAATGGTTTACAGGACGAGGTAATAGTCATGATTGAGATTGATGGCTCTCAAGGAGAAGGTGGAGGACAAATACTCCGCACTTCAATATCCTTGGCAGCCTTGACCATGCAACCGATTCGAGTAAAAAAAATTCGAGCGGGTAGACCACAACCAGGCCTCAAAAGACAACATATGGCAGGAATTGAACTCACAGGAAGATTAGTGAATGCTACAATAGAGGGCTTGGAAGTTGGCAGTACTGAGGTGGTCTTTGTTCCACAGGAGAGAAGAGGCGGTTCATTCAATTTTGATGTGGGTACTGCAGGATCGATATCACTTGTTCTTCAGGCAGTCTTACCAGCAGCCGTTCTCGCTCCAGAACCGATAGAATTCCATCTACGAGGTGGAACTGATGTGAAATGGAGCCCACCCATTGATTACTTCAAAAATATCTTTGTTCCTATGATTCGATATCTTGGACCTTCAATTAGTATAGAACAGAAGAGGCGCGGACACTATCCGAGGGGAGGTGGGGAGGTAGTATGTAGCATAAGACCTGTACAGAGATTAAGCGCTCTCAATCTGGTAGAATTTGGGGATTTGAGTAGTATCGGGGGCATCTCTCATTGTGTACGACTGCCATCTCATATTGCCAAAAGACAAGCAGAGGCAGCAAAAGATGTAATTCATGCTGAACTCAATGTTTCGGCTGATTTTGAAGTCGAATATTATGACAAGAATGACGATCCTCATTTTGGACCAGGAAGTGGAATAGTAATTTGGGCAGAGGGCACAGGAGGTGCTAGATTGGGTTCAGATAGATTAGGTGAGAAGGGAGAGCGAGCTGAGAGTGTAGGTGGAAAGGCTGCTGAGCGATTAGTGAGAGAGATTAGAACAGGGATGGCAATCGATTCGCATCTCTGTGATATGATGGTCCCATATCTTGCTATTGCCTCAGGAGAGAGTAAAATTGGGATAACCGAGGTCACATCGCACCTAGTTACAAATCTCTGGACTACAAATCAAATCCTGAATACATCCTTTGTGCTCGATACAGATATCGGCAAACCCGGGATTCTAGTTGTCAGGCGTCGATGATTACTCCTGCTTTAATGATCTAAGATAGTCTTCAACTGATTCTTTCATCGGTTTGAGGTCGATTTCATCTACTGCGTCTTCTAGCAGCTGTCCTATGCCGATATTGTCAACAGCTATAATCTCGTATGCATCCGGAAGGATGGAACGGGCTCGTTCAAGTTGTTCCTTTGGTGTTATGTCAACCTTATTGAGAACTATCAATAATGGATTAAGAGGGAACATCTTTCGTACCTCATTCAACAATGCAAGTTGCTGGTCAAAAGTCCAACCACATGCCTCAGATGGATCAATGATGAAGATGATCACTCTTGCAAGATACTTGAGAGCTGTGATAGCCTGTAATTCAATTTCATTTCTCTGGGACATTGGTCTATCAAGAATTCCAGGAGTGTCTACAATCTGCACTCTTTGATTACCGACCTTAAGATGACCAATGATGACGCTCTTGGTTGTGAATGGGTAATAAGCAATCTCAGGTTCTGCAGTTGACACTGTCTTTACGAGGGTGGATTTGCCTACATTTGGAAAACCAGCACATACAATGGAGGGGATATTAGGTGCAATCCCAGGGAGTCTGGAGAGAGTGATCTTTGCCTCAATAATGATGTCAAGATTCTTTGCTGTTGCCCGAAGAATAGATGAGATTCGCCCTTTTGCAGCTCTACGTGTCTTTTTCATCTGAAGATGATCATTTGAGAGCTTCAATGCTTGGATGTGATTGCTAGTTATTTCATCAATAGGGGGTATACAATTATGAACTGCACCTAGTGCTTTCTTGAGCTTGTCTGTCCCGACTAGGATATCAGTCAGTTCAAGATAGAAAGGATGCAGTCTATCAATTGACGGAAACTGTTCCACGACCTCACTAAGTTTGGTCTTTACTTGTTTAGTGAACTCTAGGAGTCTAGTAATTTCTCTGATTCGTGAACGCTCAACTCGCTCCATGCGTAATGAGCTCTTCATGCTGATGCGAGTGGACCTATTGTGTGCAAAGTCTATGATTTCCTCTGCAGTCATAATTGTTGAAATATTTGCAAAGGGATTCAGTTGGCGCAATTATAACATCTCCATAAAAGGCAAAATAGAACAGGTCAAAAACGTTTTAAAAAGAGTGGACGTGACCAACATGTACATACTCTTCTCGGAGGCTCAAAATAAATGTCATTTCCTACTGGTGCAACTATTGTTGGCATTAAATGCACAGATGGTGTTATTGTGGCAACGGATACCCTGATCAGCTGGGGAACTCTAGTTCTCAGTGAAAAGGGTGTGAAAGCATTCAAACTCACTGATACTATTGTCTTAGCCTCCGCAGGTTTGACATCTGATTATCAGATGTTAGTAAATAGACTGCAGGCACAGATCAAACTCTATGAACTCAATAAGAAGAAAGTGATTACAGTAAAGGCACTCTCAAAGATGATTGCCAATACACTGTACTCGATTAGAATGACTCCGCTCTATGTCCAGACTGTTGTTGTGGGAGTAGATGAACTAGGTCCACAACTTTACACTCTTGATATGGGAGGCTCATTGATATCTGACGAATTCACTGCTGCAGGCTCTGGAACAAGTACAGCCTATGGTGTGTTGGAAAACTTGTTCAACGAAGAATTGTCTGTGAAAGAAGCTGAGGAGATTGCTATCAAAGCAGTGAAGGCAGCAATAGCAAGAGACATCCAATCAGGTGGTGAAATCCGAATCATGAGCGTGACTAAGGATGGAATCACTGAACGTGTTGTCAATTAAAGCGTGTGCAGCAATTGGGCGTAAAATCACTTGTCTTCAAGACACACTCATCGTCACGATATAGCGTGGCAGCTCTTATTGGGGTTCTTGAGGTCGATAGTCGTCTGGAAGACCTTGATATCTGTGCCCCGATTAATCTATCATTAAAGATGATAGAAAAGAGGGCCGAGAGAGGAGATGTCATTCTTGCATATTCTGTCATGAGCACTCAAATCAGTATAGTATATGAAGAGATAGAGAGATTACGGAAGCACTTTGGTAGTAGACTGATTATCATTGGTGGTGGCGCACATGCAAGTGCAAGACCTAGAGAGTTGCTTGCTAATGGTTTTGATTATGTGGTTATTGGAGAGGGTGAGAAGACATTTCCAGAACTTGTCTTCAAATTGATGAGTGATGACGATCCTTTGGTAATCCATGGCGTTGTAGGAAGGGACACAGCAGAAATACCTACTCCTCGTGATATTCCCGTGGTTGATCTGAATTGCCATCCACCTTTTGCATTACAGAAGAATATTGTCGGGCCAGTTGAGATTACGAGAGGATGTCCGTTCAGATGCAAATTCTGTTGTACACCATTTCTAACAGGAGGAAAAGTGAGACATCGCAGTATCGAATCAATAACATTGTGGTTACAACGTGCTGTTAGTGTGAGAGGATTCAGAAGGTCATGGTTCTTATCGCCAAATGCATTATCCTATGGAGGACAGGGGAGAACAACAGAACCTGAAAAGCTGGAAAGATTGTTGAAATCTGTGACGCACATAGAAGGACTCGAAGAGGTCTACTTTGGTTCTTTTCCTTCAGAGGTGAGACCCGAGTTTGTTACAGCAGAGATTCTTGAGATGTTGAGGAGGTACGTTGCCAATGAAACGCTACAGATTGGTCTACAATCAAGCAGCAATCGTGTGCTAAGACTTAGTAACAGGCATCATACAGTTGAACAGGGTATGGATGCTGTAAACACCTCTCTCGATTCAGGATTTACGCCTCATGTAGATATGATTTTTGGACTTCCTGGAGAGACCTTGAATGAACTACATGAGAGTGTCGAGTTATGCTATGAACTTGTCGAGATGGGAGCAAAAACACATGGACATGTCTTCATGCCATTACCTGGTAGTGAGTACGAAAATGCTCCTCCTGGAAAGCTTGATTCTGAGAGCAGAAGACTATTGGGGGAATTGGCTAGACGTAAAGATCTGACAGGTTCTTGGAGTACACAAGAGCGTCTTGCTGAAGACCTTTGGTCACAAAATAAGAGGACAAGAGATACATACTAAAGAATTAGACCTTGCGACAGGCTGATAAGATATCAGTCAAATTTGCGTTCGAAGTACTTTGTCGGATATGCCAAAAGAGCTCAGAGAGAAGCTTGAGAAACAGGGGTATCATCTTTTAGGAAAGAGAGGAGCGTATAAGGCATGTCAGTGGCAGAAGAAGTCTCTACTCTATGGTGATGTCTGCTACAAACAGAGGTTCTATGGCATCCAGTCACATCGTTGTTTACAAATGACTCCAGTAGTGGACAAATGCACACAGAACTGTGAGTTCTGTTGGCGTGTCACTCCAAGTGATGTAGGAATCTCATGGGACCAGCTGAATGTATCTGAGAGTGATGTGGTCCCAGTAGATGTGTTGATGGACGAGGTCCTCAAGGCAAATCTCAGGTCTCTAGGGGGATATAATCCAGAGATTAAGAGAGATGTATCAGCGAAGAGATACCAGGAGGCACGCAATCCAAAGCATGTTGCCATCTCATTAGCCGGTGAACCAACCCTTTATCCACGGATCAGTGAGTTAATTCGAGATATACATAGTAGAAACATGACCTCATTTCTTGTCACAAATGGAACACAACCTAATGTCATTCGTACTATGGAGCCACCAACTCAGCTCTACATCACACTTGCTGCACCTAACGAAATTATCTACAAGAAGTTGTGTCATCCGGGAATAAAGGGAGGTTGGCAACGAGTCCTAGAGAGTCAGGAAGCATTGCATTCAGTTGATTGCAGAACGGTAAATAGACTTACAATGGTATCAGGGCACAATATGGAAT
Source organism: Candidatus Thorarchaeota archaeon (assembly GCA_004524595.1). The sequence continues at coordinate 14,220 of SDOA01000078.1, forward strand.
CTCCAAGGTCATATTCACACCTGATTCTTATGGGCGAGCCGGATTTTGTAGAGGTAAAAGGATACATGTACCTTGGCTCATCAAGAGGACGTCTTCATAGTGAGAATGCTCCTTCTCACAGGGAGATTAGATCCTTTTCAAAGAAGATTGCAGATTTAACTGGATATTATATTGCAGATGAACAGACGGAGAGCAAAGTTGTACTTCTCTCAAAGAGTAAACACATAAAGAAGCTAGATGTGAATTGAGAGTGATAATATATGGAACTTTCAGATATTCTTAAGGATCTTAGAATTGAGGTGGAGGCGGACGATAGAGTACGTGAGAAGATACTACCTCTTAGCCGTGATTCAGTACGAAAATGTAGTGAGTCAGTCAAAAAAACCCATCAGGGGGATTTTGAAGAGGCACGAGCTCTAGTCAATGCGGCTCATCAGATAATTGAGGAGGCCATAAAGGAGCTTCCCGCTAGCGATTTCATGACTAAATCAAGAGCTCTCGATATAGCATATCAAGAACTTGCAGAGGCGTCAAATATCTTGTCGCTTATTGAAACAGGGAAGTACACACTACCAAATGAATATAATATCCCATCAAGACCGTATCTAAACGGACTTGCTGATGTTATTGGAGAATTACGACGAGCAGCATTAGATTTCTTGCGAAGAGATGATGTCAGTAGAGCAGAAATCTTGTTAGTGTATATGGAAGATATCCTCGAGGGATTACAATCCTTTGACTATCCAAATGCATTAGTACCAGATTTAAGAAGAAAATGTGATGTCGGACGTTCTTTAGTTGAACGGACCAGAGGGGATTTGACAAGGGCGGTAGGACAGAGTAGATTAGTAAAAGAACTGGCTGATTTTGAAAAGCGCATTCGAGGTGGTCAAGAATAATAGACCCTGAGGTCTGGTTTACTCTTTACACCCTTTCTAAGAAGGGAGCTATCCATAGTAAGACTATGCTTACTACGAGGGAACTCGGTGAAATAATGGGAATTAGTCAACAGACAGCCTCACGACGTATTTCAATTTGTGTAGATGAGGGGTATATAGAAAGAACACATACTACAGATGGAATGCTTCTTCAGATTACTGACAAAGGGCTAGAAGAACTTCTTCACGTTATGACCAACCTTGAAGTCGCATTTACGCCTCCTCGAGATGAGATTGTAATAGAGGGTCGTGTTGTGACAGGACTCGGTGAGGGAGCATATTATGTTGATGTATATTCGTCAAAGATCAAGGCGGCTCTGGGCTTCAAACCTCATTTGGGCACATTGAATGTCAAGATATTCGATGATGATTCCCGAAAGGCTGTTGGAAGAATGAAGAATACACCCCCACTCGTCCTCTCAGGTTTCAGTCACAAAGGTCGAACATTTGGTGATGTCATTTGCTACCGTGTTAAAGTTAACAGTGAGATTGAAGGAGCAATCGTCATTGCGCAACGCACACATCACAGTGAGGACATTTTGGAGGTTGTAGCTCCTCTGAATATTCGAGATGAACTTAAACTAGAAGAAGAGTCCAAAGTGACCCTTACAGTCATTCCGCTTCATATGATGACATAGTCAGTAACCGAATTCTCCTGTTAATGGAACAAATGCAACGCCACCCCAATTTCGTCTTGAGATTCTACCTTCATTGTCCTTTGTAATCATGAATAGGTCCTGAAAGAAACCTCTGCTACCGACTGGAATTAACATAATTCCTTCTTTTGCAAGCTGTTCTGTGAGAGGTTGTGGAATATCAGGAGCTGCTGCTGCAACAAGAATTCTATCGAAGGGAGCTTCTTCAGGGAGACCTTTACCACCATCACCCTGAATGAGTGTAACCTTATCAGCATACCCAGTTCGCTCAAGATTTCTCCGAGCAAATGTGATGAGGCTTTCAACAATCTCAATTGTAAACACATGACCAGGAGTGGCTGTACCTTTTGGAGCAACTAATTCAGCACATAGTGCAGCATGATATCCAGAGCCTGCACCAATTTCCAATATTCGATGGCCTGGCCTGAGTCTCAGAGCCTCACACATTATTACACACATGTGAGGAGCAGAGATTGTCTGACCATGACCAATAGATAGCGGGGTGTCCCTGTATGCATGTTCTCTATTCGATGGATGTACGAACTCCTCTCTGGGAACTAATCTGAGTGCTCGCTCCATCTCATCACTTGTAAGATATCCACTACTTCGTAGACGGCGGATTAGATTATCTATTGCTTTCGTTTGTGGATTTTTAGACATATGATTCAATAATCAGAGTACATGCACTAATAAAAGGCTTAGCCGCAATACCATAATCATGTTTCGTATAGAATTTCAGGCATTTGGACATGAAAATATCATTGGGGAGCATAAGACTACAATAGAACTCACGTCGGAGGATTTCCTCACAAAAAAAGGAACGTGTATTATTGGAATAAGATCAACCATTACACTCTCACATCTATCACCAGAGATAAAACGACTTGCAATGCGAGAGACAACAAATATTGTCCTGACTATGGAGATTGATGGTATTGTTGAGTCTGTAAGAGGCTCTGGTGGCAAAGGGCTTACATACTCAGATACAACAAGTATGGTGGCTAGGACCAGTTCATATCAATGTGAACGAACGCTAATGATTAATTCTGACAAGGCAGCGTCTGACCTTGGTCGTGAGTTCATTAGTTCTCTTAGACAGAGAGATGCAGTACTGAACTGTGAACTACAATTTATCACTCAATGATGACATCTACTACCATTTGATACTCATGGGGTGCACTATCACGTACACGTCTAACCGAATCAATTGACCTCACGAGTCTACCTTCATTCTCGACCATGCATTTTATTCTCTCCTTAATTGATTTCTCAGGAGATTCACCACTGACAAAGTCATAGTAATGAAGCACACCACCAGATTTCAACATACTACATGCATCACCAACAAATTCAGACGCACCCTTTGGATGATTCATAATTACACGGTCCGCATGTAGCTGATTCGTGATGGCATATTCATGAGCATCGGTAACAATAGGATTGATTGTACCGACTAACCTGTTTAACTTAATACTCTCACGGAGTAATTCAATCGCAGACGGATTGATATCAATTGCAATTACTTGTGCTTGTTTTTGACGCGCAATATGGATGGCAAAGGGACCTACTCCACAGAACATGTCTACAACCATTTCACCGTCAATGACTAATTGTGCCACCCGATTGTGTTCTTCAAGGAGCCTTGGACTGAAATATGCCTTTGTTATATCCACTGCAAGTCTGCAACCATATTCGATATGAATGGTCTTTGTATTCTTTTCACCTGATAGAAAATGATATTCTCTTGTGCGGATTGTTCCAGTGATTGCACCTCTCTTTGATAAGACGGTCCGTATACTTCTATGAATCTCATGGAAGGTCTTTCCTATCAGTTTAGAATGATGTTTTAGCTCATCAGGAATCTCAAGGATTGCTATATCTCCTATGAGATCATACGATCTTGGCAGAAGACCCAATTCATCTTCAGATAGTTTCCCTTCTAATGCCTCAACCAGAGTTCTAGGTCCCTGGATATTCTTTTCAAAGAGACGAGTTCCTATTATAATTGAAACTTCTTCGGAATCTATCCTCAGCTGGTCCGTTTCAAGCTTGGTCACTACTGGTAGAAAGAGCATACCGTCTTCTGAGATTATCTTGTAGTCACAATCAAGCAGACCACTAGTATGGAGATATTTTCGAACACGCTCTCCGTTTTGAGAGGGTATTTTCACATAAGGTCTCGTGGAAGACATTAGTTTGGAAACTGACCAAGATACCTAAAGACAGTTGTGATAGTGTTCAATCGGACAGTCGAATATACTCCTTACCAGAACCAACTTTTGTGCCCACCATGATTTGCGCAAATGAACAGTCTGTATTTGCTTGAACAACTCTTTGAAGCATACCTGTTACTTCTACTCGATCCCCGGTATGAAAAAGACCACCAAACGCACCATCATAGGTCATTATACGTTGCACAGTTTCTCCCTCAAATTCGATTGGTTCTATTTCGTAAAGAGCAGGATGAAAGATACCATAAACATCATTCTCTATTCTCACTTTGAGGGATACTGGTTCCGCTGATACTGTCACGTAAATTTCAGAGCCGTGTTCAATGGGAGCTTCTTCAGGTAATAATACTGGTGTGATTCCTATGCACCTTTGACCAACACAGAACGCTTTACGACGTGCAAAGAGTAACTGAAGGTTCTTTTTACTCACTCTAGGAATTCTTTCAACTATCCTTTCAATGGCATGGTCCCAATCAGCTAGAGGCCTCAATCGGATATGAGGCCTTTCATCATCTATTAGATTATAGTTATTCTGAAGTGCCCAAGCGTTCTCATGACCGTACACATTCATGTTGATATCCGAATACTCTGCGCTGTGCCCTCGCCATAATATACTTCCTGCAATTCCAAGAACCTCTATTGGGATTTCGAATTCATCATGAAGAAACTCAACAGCTTCTTTTGTGGTCTCTTCAAGATCATCCTGAGGAGCCTCAAGAATCTCAAGTAACCTCTTTTCAGGACTGTAATACTTTTTAATTACATGACGAGGCGGCTCAATCAAAGCAGTCTGGAAATGCTTGTCTTCTGCAGAATATGATATGGGAAGCAGATCTATCCCACTTGCTACTGAGTCAACACTCCCCCAGAATATTCGTCTGTACCTAGTACCCGATCTAATCCAGCTACCCTTCTCATCAGGGATATATTTGAGATATGATATGACGCGTTCCTTTGGTTGTATAAATCCTAGCGTCACAAAGAGCCGACCTTGCTGGTCCTCAAAGATATCACGGTCTCTGAATCGTTCAGGTAGCTCAGTAGTAGAGTCATTCATATCTACAGACCTCATCAGCTGACTATACTGACAGCTATATAGATTAGATAGACAATAGTTCTTGAATACTGCGAAGATATTGGAGCCGTACTGATGAAGATTATCCATCTCTGTGACAGTCTTAACCCTGCAGGACTTGGAGGATATGAGTCTTACCTCCATTATCTATCTGAAGAGCTGTCAAGCCGAGGGAACAAATCGATAATAATCACACAATCCCCAAGACGCGATTCACCCGACTCC
>SDOA01000198.1 GCA_004524595.1 Candidatus Thorarchaeota archaeon
CAGACGCAGTTGATGCCATAAAATCATATGTTTCAGCAGGACATGGTTTTGTCATTGATGGAGGAGTAATGTATTACTATCCTGAAGAATGGGATGAATTCTTTGGTTTAACGAATCTTGCACCTTTTGAAGGATTAAATAGTTATATTGAAATTGACCAGCAATACGCTCACCATCCAATCTTTGCAGGGGTTGAAGATCCATATGTTTCTGGATTTCCAATAGCTATATACCCATCATCCGGTGGGTGGGATAGTAGCAACTTATTCGGAGCTACGTATATTGGTCTTGAGGATTCAGTTAGCCCAAGAGGTGCAATAGTAACCTATCGCGGAATGGTATTCTTTAGTACACTTCCTGAATACATGAGCAATCATGAAGATTGCCAAATCCTCTATAATTCTCTCATCTGGTCAGAATATGTTATTCCTGAACATGAGCTTTCAATATCTCTTGATGTTCCGGACAGAATAGACCCGGGTACAACTACTACTATAGACATTACAGTATATAATTCGGGATCATCTACTGAGACTGATATCGATGTCATTCTATACGTAGACTCCTCTCAAATAGAGACCTATGAAATTCCATCTTTGTCTGTTGGAGCTTCTATAACACTTGAGTATGAATGGACTGTAAATCATGAAGGCATATACAATGTTACCGTCGTTGTTGAAGCAGTACCTGGAGAGAATGATACAATTAACAACAAAGTTACTAAATTCGTCACTGCAAGACTACTCATAGACTATGTGATGATTGAGAATGAATTCACATGGTTTGATGCTAAAGCAAACGGTGTTAATTTACTGATCTCAGGCGATGATGTATGCAGCTCTATTGATCTTCCATTCACATTTCCATATTATGATTCGTTATACAGTGCTGTTCATATTAGTAGTAATGGTTGGTTAAGCTTCTCAAATCCAATACCTTACGACTGGTCCAATGTTGAATTTCCAAGTTCTGACCTGAGATATGTATATGCAGTGGCTCCAATGTGGGCAGACCTGTATGCAGAAAACAACATCTACTACTGGGGAACCGAAAACCATGCGGTGATTGAATACAATGATTACGATTACCTCGCTGGTTCTCTGGTTGGCACCTACCAGGTCGTATTCTTTGAAGATGGGCACATTGAATTCAACTATCTGTCAATGGGAAATATTTACCGGGGTACTGTTGGCTTAAATTACGGTGACGGCTACCATTACAACTCGTTCTCGAGCACTTCCCTCTCATATATCACTAATTTTAGTCTAGCATTTTACTATATCGTACCTGAACATGATCTCTCTGTAAGGATAACAATGCCAGACTATGGCGATAAGGATGAACCTGTATATCTCTATCCAGCAGTACACAATGGTGGGAACTCAACTGAAACCAATGTGGAATTAATCATGTATATTGATGGAGATGAAGTATTACATGTTTCAACTCCTAGTCTAAATCCTGGAGAGGACTTTGAATTTCCATTCATTTGGACTCCAAGCAATACTGGACTACATCAGATATCTGTGTACGTACCTCCTGTCACTGGTGAATCAATAACTGGAAATAACCTAATTGCAAGATATATCAATATTCAAGAACCTCGTAATTTCCATATTACCTCACCAACAGCTGGGCAAGAGATCGAGGGTGGTCTTGTTATGGTAGAATACGAGTCTGAATTTATGGATGATATCATGTTCATTGAAGTATACATAAATAATGAATACATTGCCCTTGCATTTGATTATCAATCAGGCAAGATTATGGTCCCTGTTTTCAGCAATGGAACAAACACAATCAGATTTGATGTCTACTGGTATAGTAGTAATATGTGCACAAAATCTGTTCAAATTGAATCCTATAATGTTGTTCCACTCTTTCGCCCTCAACCCGGCGATTATTTCGATTGGATAGAGCTGTGGGGTTACATGTCTTGTGAGATGAACTATACCTTTGGTGCTATGGTGAGTGAGTTCGAAATTGAAGGCGAATTTATTCAACATATACGTGATGAGAACAATATTACAATTGATATGTATATGACTGATTTTACAGTGAATCTTCTCAATGGGTATATATCTGGTGGAATGGAGGGATTACATCTCTTCTTCGTCAGCGGTTTACGCTCTCCATCTGCAACCGGATCATCTGCTGAAACGGGAGATCCACTTGTGCATCACTCATGGGATGATATCACTTATGTGACTAGTCATACTATATGGCAAGGTTACGCAGTTTGGCGATCATATTCACCATATACTAATTCTAGATCATATACTTTCAGAAGTAATGGAATTCTCGCAACGCATGAATACTATGGAGGTGCACAGTATGGATGGGTTGTAGATACAAGCTTCTACCCTGCTACTGATTGTAACCCTCCCGAATATATTATTCCTCCGGAGGATATCTATGTAGAACTAGGTACTTCTTTAGACCATCAATTCTACATATTCGACGAAACTGGTCTTAATTCATTCACGGTGAATGACACAGAGAAATTCAGTCTGACACTATCGGGTCATCTTACTAACAAAGTGCAACTTGAGATTGGCATCTACGGAATTGAAGTTATCGCAACTGACCCATATGGTTACGCAACATCAGCTGAGCTATCAATAATAGTGCAAGATACTACAGCTCCAACATGGTTGATTTCACAGAATAGTATTACATTATTCGCAGGTCAAAACTTAGAGATTCTTCTGGATGCTGAAGATTATTCTGGAATCGCTTATTGGAGTGTCAACAATACATCTTTCGCAGTAAATTCAACAGGTTGGTTGAAGAATGTTGCGTCATTATCAATTGGTGCCTACATCTTGGAAGTGACAGTTTTTGATCCATATGATAATGAGAATACAATGACTATCGAGATAAATGTCATAGCATCAACTACACCAAACGAGGGTGAGCTTTTCCTCATCTATATTTCATTAGTATTCACTAGTATTACAGTGACCGGTTTTATTGTGATTTTGCTTATCCGTAAAAGAATGAGTGCTTCGGGCGGTTGATTGTTAATTCACAGTAGGATTCAGTTCATAGAGGAGGAATTTTCTATCTCGGAATTCCTCATCTACAAATCCTAAACTCGATGCCCATTCTGTTCCCCTTGGTCCTAGGAAATAGACTGCGCGATTAGCACTGAGTGTGTTTGCTTCATCGATGGTTCTGGAGATGATATCAACAAAGATGGACCTATTTGAAGCATAGATGGTATATGCTGCTGTGAGTTCATCTTTCCTCTTTCTTGTTGTCATAAAATAAACTCCTTCAGTATTTCCAGACTCATCAATTATCACTTTGATCGTTGCATTCTTACTCAGACGAGTGATACCTTCCAGACTCTTGAAGTCATATTTCCATGCGATCGGAAAAACTGTACTCTCTATTAGGTCGGGATTTGTCAGAAGAATCTCATGAAGTCGGTTCGTATCAATTTGGAGTGGAATGATACTCGGGCTTGGTTTTGCATGGTCAGGGTATGGTTGATAAAGTCTAAAATAACCATTACTCTCAATAAGCGAAAACCCTGCATTTTCAGCTACATGTTGTGACGCTTCATTCTTAGAACTCGTTGCATACCATAATGTTCTAACACCAGCATCTTTCGCAACCTCGACGATTGCTTTTGTGAGTCTCGTTCCATAACCTTTGTCACGATGCCCTTCTTTAACTCTGAGTCCTTGCACCCAAGCGATAGTAGTATCTTCAACTTTCTCAAGATTTAACATAGCTACTAGTTCATTACCATTGAAGATTCCGAGTGTGGTGGTATTTGGGTCACTGATCCATTTCGGGAAACTCTCAGGTACATAATCATTGCCTTCCCAAACAGTCTGGCTTAATGACTTAACTTGTTCATAATCTTCGATTGAAAGTCTTCTAGGTGTATCAGGCATAACACTTCGGTCTTTACGTTTTACTTAAGAATTGTATGTCATGGATACGACAAACGGTGGCTAGTAAACTCAAGTCAAATATCTGGTGGAACTAGGTTCTTTTCGAATTTCACAGACTTGTCACAATATGGACATTCTAGTATTCCTTTCTTCACATCTTGGTCTTTATTGATTATGTAAGCTGCTTGACATTCAGGGCAAACAAAGACCTGAATTGGTGAAGCAAATTCATCTTGGAGAATAGTTTCAATAAATTCGGAAATAAGAACCTCAACCTGCTCATTATCTTTCGGACCAGTCCAGTCAGATAGAGATGTTGCTAGAATTTCGAAAGTCACTGTTTTCAAATCAGTCAGATATTCTGAGAGGATGGTGATAATTCCCATTTTTCCACAGACAAAAATGTGTACACCGAATTCTAGATTGTCGCGTTTCCCAAATTTTCTAAGAACTGGTACTAGTGATGGTTCATTGAGTGCCTTCCAGCGATACCAATAGACTGGAATGACATTGATAATTCTCTTGACCTCATATCCTTCGATATCAAACAATTCAACTGACTCCATCTCCACACACTTCAATAACACCATTATCATTGAAAGCATATAATCTGAACTATGACAGCTAGATATCATGCACAGTTCTGAAAAATCAGACAATAATGGTGATGAACATTACTAACATATGTTGTTGGATATCCCCAACAGCCGAGTTTTTTGTTATCCTGACACCAAATCATCTCTTGTTGGAGTCTATAGTCCATTGACATCCTTTTAGCTAAGTCCCAAGCGATTGGTCGCATCTGACCATCCACATCCCTCATATTTTGCACGATAATCGCTAGATACGCATTCGCTCGAATTAATGGTTTCAGGTCTCCGA
>SDOA01000199.1 GCA_004524595.1 Candidatus Thorarchaeota archaeon
TGCCTTGTCAAATGCAGTAACAAAGAATTGTGCATTGTCACCATCATTGACCGGACCGAATGTACCAACCCATCTCCCGCCTGCAATACATAAGCAGGAATAGAATGACATCTCCTGAATTGTCCACTCAACTCCATCAAGAGAGCTTGAGAGTTGTGCATGAGAGACACCTGACCGGTCGATACAATACATCACTACTCTAATGATGTCTCCCGCCACGGGTTGAAAAGGAAGAACATCAACTTCATAGATTAAAGGTCCGTCTTCATCCTCGAAGACAGCACTCAGAATTAGTCCCGTAAGTAAAACCATCAAGATAGTGCCAATACAGATTAACTTTGTCTGATTTCTCATCTCATTAGGTACTTCCCACGGGTTTGTATTCTTTCTTCTAGAAAAAAGAGCGAGTATAGAATCTTTTGGATTCGATTAGAACATGACTAAAGAAAGCCAGTTATCATCAAGCGTTTAACCCAATTGCTGCAAGTGGCATATTATGACAGAATTCTCTGTCAACCCGCCACATCCTAGTGTTCTCATCAAACGTTTCTGCCCAAGGACCATATATCTGTGAGTTCTTGTAGTCAATAATCAGTACCTCAAAGCTTGTAGCAATTCTCCAGACCAGCGAAATCATCTCTGAGAGGTGCGCTGAAGGTAATCTTGCTGACCAGACAAAACCAGTTTCTATCTTTCTAATATTCGATCCAAATGGAAATCTGCTAGTGGAGAGATAGGAAATTAATCGATTGGTCACTTCTTCCTCTGCTTTTGCAATTATGAGGGGTGTATTGTATACATCAAAATGAGTCCAGTTGATGTATACCCTATATGACTCAATGACTTCATCCTCAAGTCGCTTCAATCTTGCTGATATCTTTTGTTGAACTCCTGGCTCATTCTTGTCCATACCTAGAGCTTCAATTATCTCAATATTCTTTCTACGTGCATCTGTCCCGATCTCTTGTAGAATCTGAATATCCAATGAATCAAGTTCAACCAGCTCTTCTTCTTTGGGAGATTGTTGCGGTCTTTGTTCAATACCAGAAGGGCATGCTTTCCACCAAGCCTCCCAATCAAATATCCATACCATTTTTTCAGGATCCCAAGCATCGATTTTGGGTCGTGTAAAGGTTGATCCATATTCTGTAGCAAGAGTTGGAAGTTCACGGACATTGCTGATCAATCCGTTCTTCTTCATAATGGCAAATGCACTCAAAAGATGAATGCGCGCAGAATCTGGTTGTCGAAATTGAACCATGATGCCCTGTTTTTCTCCGCCGAACACTCGTGCTCTATATGAGGTGTACGGATGTGCTTCGCAAAATTGTTCAATCTTCATTAGAGCATCATGAGATTGCACCTTGAGCAAGAAATCATCCATTTCTAGCCCGATTCTTCGAGAATTGAGATTTGTATGAACCCCAACAAAGACCTTCGCCTCTTGTAGTGCCTCCAACCAAGCTCGAGCCGTAGGTGCTGATACTCCTACCTGTTTTGCCAATACTGATGCCGGTGCAACAGGCTGCTCCTGGAGTGCGAATAGGAGCTTGAGTTTCTCGGGATTCACTAGTCGACTTCCCTCTTAGACATTAGATATATGCAATAACAGAAGGTGGAAGACCTGGACCTCCTCCTGTTGGTGGATCAAAAATTATCTCATCAATAATGTACAGCTTCCCATTTCCTACACCCATAACGGATGCAAATAGGGTAACAGTATACCATCCACTCTCTATAGCCATGTCAAAACAATCAATATTAAGGAGGAATTCACTAGGTGTGTTATAGATTGAAATACGTACATTAAATGTCAGTCCAGACGGCAATACTATCCGTATATTTAGATCAACCCTTGATGGATTCGTATCGGTAAAACAACAACCAACGAGTAGTTTGATATCATCTTCATATCCGTCGCCATCAAGATCTGCATAGTATGCATCAACAATCTGGATGTAGTCAACACTTGCAATGCGTGGCTGTGCGTTTATTGTAGGAACTATCACAGAAAGTATCACTATGGCTGTTATAAGTATTGTAAGTCTTCTTTTATTCATTCTCTCCACCTAAGCCTGAGGTTGGTGTTAGAATTTCAATTGCTCTTATAAGCTCTATTTAATTTAGAATTGTAAGAGAATTTATAAGTATCTTTTCTTTTCTAAATTTCTAACGGGTCAGACGACCTGCTAAAGGTGAAATGTAGTGAAACGCGTTAGTTCGATTCTACTTCTTGCTCTGATGTTGGGATTGCTTCTTCCTTCAGTTATAGTAGCAACCGACAATGTCAAGGTCATGAAAGGTCCTGGCGGTGGCGGTGGAGGACCGCCAATCTCTCCCAGCTTGGAAGTCGAGTACTATACAAGCTCAGGTCAGGATAAGTGGGCGGTCCTAATTGGTATAAGCGATTATGATGGTCGCGCAAATGATCTCTGGAATCCCCACAATGACGCCCTAGAAATGAGAGCTATCCTTAGTGCCTATGGCTACAACTGGGCTTATGCACAGGATAGTGCTGCAACAAGGGATAATATCATGATGCTCATGGACTGGCTTATTGCTCATGAAGGTCCTAATTCAGAAGTTGTCTTCTTCTATTCAGGACATGGTTCAAGAACAAATGATGGTAGCTGGGATACCGATATCGAGAGTGATGGCTACGATGAATGTATTGTTAGCTGGGACGCTCGCGCAATAACCGACTCCTACATGGCTGGAAAGTTTGCTGAGATGGAGTCTAATCACATTGCTGCTGTTTATTGTAGTTGCCATTCGGGTGGTATGTTTGATCAGCCATATGAAACCCGCGCCGGTGTCGTATACATTGGTGCTGCGGAGGCTGACCAATATGGTTGGGATTATCTCGCTCTTGAGAATACGCTATTCTTCTATTATTTTGGTGATCAAGGTATCCTCAATGGTCCATACAATAATCTTCAGGACGCATTTTGGTACGCTCGACCTATCGTCATCGCTGAACAACCCGATAGCTGTCCAATCATGCTAGACCTATATGGTGCACCTTTCTATGTGAAGTGAGGGCTTCTAGCCTTCCTTCTTTTTTCTTTTTACATATTCTCCAGTTATTACCTGAGAATATATCGGTTAATGTATATTCTAAATTATGGCTCTTGTAGATACTCTTCTTGGATTTGCAGTCGGACTGTTAATCGCCTTTATGGTCTATTTAGTTATGGGAATGCGTCTAAGGCATAGAATCGCTATTGTGGAACGTGAGTTCCGTCAGACTTGGGCTGAGCAAGAATCTGCCCTCCGTAAAGATGCTGCAGATAGAAGTCGGTACGTCCTAAAGGGTAAGATTGCAGAACATATGGTCCCCCTTTTGAGTGATGTATTCAAATATGATCCTTCTGATGCACGATTCATTGGAGCTCCTATCGACTACCTGATATTTGATGGATACACAGCTGTGAAAGACAACAATTCTGATGTACCTATAACGGTAGTCTTGGCTGATATCAAGACTGGAAATGCCCAGCTCAATAAGACAGAACGAAAAATCAAGGAAGCTGTAGAGGCTGGACGGGTTCGCTGGGAAACCATCACACTTGATTTCTAGGAATACTATCACTGTAGGAAAGTATGACGCTTATCTTGAACCTAAAGATCAAATTGAATAATACAATAATGAGTACGATAGGACACTTTGGTTTCACATATGAAAAAAGGAAAAAAAATCACTCACAAAAACAATCTTTCATTATTGCTCTAATCACTGCATCGTTGATCATCTGTTCATCTGGTAATCCTGAAAATTTTGCATCACATATTTTGATCGTAGGTAACATTGAAACATCATTAGTATCGCAGCCACAGTCATCTCCTGATTCAATATCGACTTCTTTAATTACTGCTGATGAAACTCCGTAATTAGATAGAGCTCCTTCCAGAATCTCTGAAGCTGCATCACAGAAGATACAGAGGTCCCCTTTGTACATTATTACGCAACTGCATCTACCACAGGGTGTCAAAGATCGTGGCTCAGATACATATTTCGCCTCCGCTTTCATGCAATCATCTCAAATTATTGGACTGACTGGAAACATAGGGGTTGTAGCTATATAGTTCTAACAAATCTACTATGGGCTGTCAGCGTCCTAGAACATAATATGACTTAATATAATATAACTGTAAGGTGTCGGTATCCCATTTAGTTCAGAGGATACCTGAAACTAAACTCCTATTATATTGATTGTGATTATTTTTCATCTCCAGTATTAGAAGATAATTCCTCTATCATCATCCTAGTATGAGGTGAACTATGATTACATCATCAAAATACCATGTTATCCTTGTACTACTTCTGTCTGCAGCATTTCTTCCTTTAGACACAATAGCTACTGAAACACATGAAGATCTCCCAATCATTACTCGATTTGACTCAATCCCCGTGGTTCGAACCTGGGAGATGATAGGCCTTCTCTATGAAGGGATATTCCATGATCCATCACAAGTCGATGAGGAGATTGAGAATATATGTGAAACAGTGCCAGACCTGATAGCTGTAGATGTAATCGGTCAAAGCATTGAAGGACGGAACATAACATGTATTCGCATCACAAACGAACTAAACCCAATACAAAAGGCGAAGACATTGATTGTAGCACATCACCATGGCCGCGAGCAAATAACCGTAGAACTTGCTCTTCGATTCATTCTATACCTATTGAATGGGTATGGTATTGATGATACTATTACTGAATATGTTGATACGCAAGAGATCTATGTAATCCCTACTCTAAATCCA
>SDOA01000079.1 GCA_004524595.1 Candidatus Thorarchaeota archaeon
ACTATCTGAAGGATGTTGATGGCACCAAGATTGCTCGTAACTACGCGCTTGGTTGGGTAAATGAAGGTCTCAAGGATTGGTGTATAACAAGGGACCTTGACTGGGGTATCAAATATCCCGGGGATGAGAGCCTCACGCTCTATGTCTGGGTTGATGCACCTATCCACTACATGTCATCCACAGAACAATGGGCAAAGAAGATAAAGAGACCTGATGAGTGGAAGAAATTCTGGCTTCCGGGGAACGGAAAACTCGTTCATTTCATCGGCCAAGATATTGTCTATCATCACTGTCTATTCTGGCCTTCAATGCTCAAGGGTAGCAACTACAATCTACCCTTTGCAATCGTGGCATCAGGAATGGTAAAAATTCGTAATCACAATTTCAGCAGAAGTAGAGGGTATGTAGTCTGGATTATTGATGACTATCTGGATAAAGGTCTCGATCCTGATTATCTACGATACTATATGGTGTCATTTACTGGACAGACTCGAGATCTCGATTTCAGTTTTCCAACATTCGCGGACAAAGTAAACATAGAACTAGTAGGAACCTTAGGAAATTTCATCTATCGGACTCTTCATTTCACAAAGAAGCATTATGATATAGTCCCTGAGGGAAAATTCGACAAGTCACTGAAGAGCGAAATTGAGAAGGGTATCGAAACTATCATTGATGCAGTTAATGAGTACGAACTCAAAAAAGTATCAGATGAGATTTTGAGACTTGCCTCGATTGGAAACGAGTACTTTCAATCAAATCAACCTTGGGCTCTTGTAAAAGAAGACAAAGCTAAGTGTGGTGAGGTCCTCTTCAATGCTGTTGCTCTCGTTAAGGCTCTTGCAATCTTTGTGGAACCAATTATGCCTGGAGTTGCTGAAACTGTCTGGAAGCAACTAGGTCTCGTTGGACCTGATGTTCACAAAGTGTTTCTGGACGAAGCTCTCGAGCCGCCAAAGGTAGGTTCCAAGATTGAAAATCCGATACCAGTAATCTCAAAGGTAGATGATGATCTCCTGGAGTCACTGAAGATTATTATAGACAATCGTATCAAGGCTGCAGAGGCAGCCCAAAGAGGTGAACCTCAAGTGGAACAAGAAGACATGATAACGTTTGAAGACTTCAAGAAACTAGACTTACGGGCAGGAAAGATACTAACCTGTGAAAAGGTGCCCAAGAAAGATAAATTACTACAACTTGAAGTTGATATTGGAACTGAGAAACGGACCATCATAACAGGCCTTGCAGACCAGTATGAACCAGAAGAACTTACTGGAATGACTGCCCTATTCTTAGTCAATCTCGAGCCGAAGAAGATTGGTGGCATCGAAAGCCACGGTATGATTATTGCTGTTGAGAAGGGAGATGAGCCTGGGCGCTGGCTCCCAGTCAAAGTTGATGGTGTCCCACCAGGAAGCAAGGCTGCATAGATTAATTAAAGGCGGTGGCGGAATGTTTCCGCCTCAATGCCCATTTTATCAAACATAAAATAGATTTCAACTAACTGTGATTCTAACAAAGTATTATTCATTCTTTTCGAGATATTCCTCTATTGCTCTCTCAAGTTTCCCTGCTTTTTTGTCAGTCAAACCACCTTCTTCCCTCCATATTATTTCGCCAACAGTATCGATTAAGAAAAGGTAGATTGTTTCTTCTGTTACAATGTCAAGAGACTCCTTGAACGGTTCTTTATCAATATAGAGTGTAATAGTTCTCTCCCTCGATTCATTTGAAGGGATACCAGCTCTCATACCACCATCGATGAATCTTTGATAGAGTGGATTCATTCTTCGAATTGTGGGAAGTTCGTAGAAATCAAAATTTGGATATTTTTTGACTAATGAATCACAGAATAGAATCCAGCTGTTCACAAGTTCCTGTTGCCATTGTTGAAATGCTACAACGAATAGCTTTGGATCTCCATGTAAACTGATAGGGATCTGCATATCTTCCTTATTGAGATTCTTTGCAACCATATGAGGAAATTTCAAAATCACTCTCACTTCCACCTCTTATTTTTTAACTATTGTTATTAATATTGAGGTTAAGTGGTTATTTCAAAATAGATCTTTGGTGAGATACAATCATTCTTAAATTGTATAATATTGTTGTTAGCAGAGGGACTATCATGGACATTCATCCTGACATACGCAATCATATCAGAAAGGTGCTGGAAAGCCAAAAAATTGCCGTTCTTGGAACCTCAAAGGATGATGAGCCCTATTCATGCCTTGTAGCATATGCTATGACTGATGACTTGAAAGAATCAGTATTTGCAACAATGCGTCAGCGATTAAAGTATCGAAACATCATGGCAAATCCGAGAGTTACCCTTATTGTAGATGATAGAAATAGGAGCGATGGTGATTTTAATGATACGACATCAATTACAATGGTCGGAACTGCGCGAGATATTCGAGGTGATGGAAGAACTCAGTATGCCACCTTATTACTGAGTCGACACCCTTCACTTGCTGACTTTGTGAATGCGCCTGAATGTGCAGTCATAAGTGTTTTAATTGATAAGATATTCGTTGTAAGTGAGTTCGAGTCAGTTGTAAAAATCGGAGAATAATCAAAAACCTCATTGATGGGAACTTTTTAGTACTGAAATGATAATACAAAATGTGCGGGTGTCAGCGAGGTATCATGATGACTAATTACCATCGGTCATCACACCCAATTGATTCCTTATTGTCACCCGCCCTTTTTAAGTCGTATTTTCCAATTCGACATATTCCCTCTGAAATTGGGGAATTTAAATGGAGAGAAGCATATGTCTAACTCAATCTACTTTCTTCGTCATGCAGAAACCAAGATTGATCTCTCAATTCCAGTTCGGGAATGGTCTCTTACTGCTGATGGTATTAATCTGACTCAAATGTTATCAAGAGAATCTGTGTTCGAAAATATCAAAGGAATTGTGCATTCAAGTGAGAGGAAGGCCCAACAGACTGCGGAGATCTTTGCTAAGGAACTATCTATCCCAACCTATGAAATTCCTGAGCTAGATGAACTCAGACGAAATCATCAGGGTAAGTTATCTCAAGATGAGTATCGGAGTTGCGTTAGAGAAACACTTACGAAGTGGGATACGAATACTAGTCTCTGGGAATCTGCTAATGATGCTCTTAATCGATTCAAAGAGGGAGTTCGTCGTATCAATATCATGTACCACAACAACGATGTCCTTGCAGTCTCACATGGAATGGTGTTGATATTATATTTTAGTTCACTAAGGAACCTAGAAAATATCGCATATGAACGATGGTCACAATTAGCCTTTTTGAGTTGGGGTCTAGTACGAGATGGAAAGGTACTCATCGATATTATCTGATTGAGTATGTGCTCCGAACCTTTTTCAGTATAATATACTATCAAGATTCGGTGAATGGATATGGGAAAAGTCACTAAATCCATGATTACATCATTTTCCAAGTTCAAGTCTGAATGGGAGAAGGATGCGTCTAAACCTGAAAATACTATCATGTACTATCTTATTGCTGCTCTCAATGTCGAGAAAGATCCGAAGCTGGCTGATGCCATGATGACTGTGGTTGTTTCAAAGCGAGACTGCATTGAGGATGGGAGTTCTCCATCAGGCCTCAAGCTTGGTCGAAGTGCATCATATTACATTGGACAATTTCAAGGTAACAAAAACATCGCTCGATCATATGTAGGCGGTACGAATACAAACAACTACAAGATTGATAACAAAGCACTCACTATGACAGTTGTCAGCAAACAGGAACAGCCGAAAGGAGTAAAGATATTCATTCAGAGTGGAGGAAAGGATATGGCCACTCCAGTCACGGTGGCGAAGAACAATGAGGGACAGTGGAAACTGACGAACTTCAGTTCCATATGTACTGGAGTCAAAAAGACTGTCAAAGAGGAAGGAGATTTCTAAACACTTTGTTCATACTGCTGAACTGACAATCTATTGTATAAGATACAATATCTGAGTAGTGCTCTGTTATTAATGAGCACGCTCTGACTTTCTTCATTTTTCGTTGGAGATTTTATACTTAAAAAAGGTATTCGAAGATATGGAAGTAGATGTAGATTATCGAGGTCTAGGATATATCGTATATGACACAAGAATCCCTCCTGAGAAAGATGCTATTTACACAGCCGCCATCAGTTTAGCGGACGAGATAATGGATGGTATTGGTAGGTTGGAGCGGTCAGGAACAATTGAAACAGTGACCCTCTTCATCACTCACAGTGGAGCCCAACTGAATATCTTGACTCGTTCTTTTGATAATATTCCTTTAGATAGGATGTTTACAAGTTCGCTCAAGAGGTCTTCATACGAGGCTGATTCAGGATATATCCAGACATATGTAATCACTTTACTTGATTCTGACGCTTAATGATTAACTATCTGATATTATCATAAAAAGATAGACTTCTTATGGTGTTTCGTTCCCACTATCCTCATTACTCATAGGCGATGAAACACATGAAGCTGAAACTGTTTGAAATGGAGAGAATGCAGTCTGAGTATGAACATCATGTAGAATTCAATCTTAGTGAGAGTGGAGTTGAACCTCTGAAGATCAGTGAATTGGTTGATACACCTGAGTTGCAACAACAACTCTTAGATCTTCAACTTAGTTACCCTCAGACGAATGGTACAGTGTCTCTCCGTGGAACTATTGCACAGTATTACGAAGGAACAACTGCTGAACAGATTCTCGCAACGAATGGTGGCGCAGAGGCTAACTTTCTCACAGCATGGTGGACATATCATGAGAATCCTGACAGAAGAGAATTCATCTTCATGGTTCCTAATTATATGCAATTGGGCGGGATTTGGAAGAATCTCGGAGGCAAAGTCAAGAACTTCAATCTCATAATGAGAGGAAATGAATGGATCCCTGATATTGAACAATTAAAAGCCACAGTATCAAAGAAGACTTCGGCTATTGCAATCTGCAATCCGAACAATCCAACAGGCGCAATCATTGGTAAAACATATCTCAAAGCAATAGCTGACATTGCAGAGGATTGCGATGCATGGCTAATCTCGGATGAGATCTATAGAGGTGCTGAGCTTGGAGATGAGAAAACACCCTCATTTCATGGGATATATGATAAGACAATCATCACATCAAGTCTATCAAAAGCTTATGGGTTGCCTGGTCTAAGGTTGGGCTGGGCTGTCTGCCCTAGTAAAGAAGTTGCCACAGAATTTTGGACTTACTCCGATTACACAAGTATCTCCCCATCTAAGTTGAGTGATTGGTTGGCAACACTCGCGCTCCATCCAAAGGTGCAGACTATGATTGAAAAACGGACGAAAAGAGTTGTTCGGGAAAATTGGAATATCATGAGAAACTGGTTGGATTCACATGATGATGTCTTTGAATATGTTCCTCCTGGAGCTGCAGCAATCTGTTTTATTAAACAAAAAACTGGAATCTCCTCTCTTGAGTTTGTCATGCGTTTGATGAAAGAGAAGAGTGTGCTCATTTCTCCAGGCGAGCATTTTGAAGTGCCTGAATACCTGCGCATCGGGTTCGGTTCGGAGAAAGAGTTTCTTGAACAGGCTTTGGAAAAGATCTCCGAATTCCTTAATGAGATTCGGTGATTTTCTGTTCCTATTCATCTGCTCATCTGAGATACCATTTTTGGAAAATATCTGCAATTTGAGCACTTGGCAATTCGTTTTGGATTGAATGAAGGTAACATATGTAATATTGAAACTTTATAGAGCTTTTTTAGCAATTTGAAACAACCAAAAATATCAGAATAGGTAAATGACTATCCATAGAGTTCTTCTAACGCTTTCAAAATGTCTTTCTTTATTTATAGTCATATATTCTTTGCAGATAGGCACTATATGCGCCTATGCAGGATGCAAGATCATGTCAAGAGATGAAATAGAAATCAAAAAACATCCAGCAAGGATAAAGCGGCCTAATGTTCTCTTGGAGAAGCATTTGACGCAGTTTGAATTTGTGAGAATCTACTATGATGGACCTTGACTATAGTCTAATAGTCGGAAGTGGTTTCAATGGCTGGAACTGAGGCTGAAGAAAAGGGTATCTTGAATCACTTTCATGCTGCCATGCGGATGGTCTCGGAAGAGTATCGTAATAATAAAAGAGTACTAGAGAATGAACAGAACTCTACTCCAGAACTCTCATGTCTACGATTAATGATGCTTGAGCCTCAGAATCCGACAATGTGGAATTCTATGGCGCTAGTTTATGTAATGATAGGAAGATTTGATGATGCGCTCGAAGCAATAGAGAGGTCTCTTGATCTTGATACAAGCAACTCTTGGACTTGGTCTATCTGGGGTGACATTTTGGACAAGCTGGACAATCATATTGAATCCGAACGAGCATACCGAATGGCACTTGAATTGGGTTCAGATGATCCACATATCTTACGACAACTTATTCGAAAATATATAAGACGAGGCAACTTGATGGACGCAATCAGAGTTATTGAACAACTCATCCCCCTATTTCCAAGTGATCAGTATCTTTGGGACCAATATACTGACTTTCTTCAATTGACAATCTGATGTTCTATGTTCCTAAGTAAAGGATTCAAATTGAAAGCAGCTAACACATCCGAATTGTTAAATTGATAGAATTGTCAATTAATCTGGTGATTTTGTTTGTCAAACCTTAGAAGAATAGCCATTGCAACTATTGCTGGTGCATTGCTTGGTGTGCTTTGCATCATTGGAGTAGGAAGTAGAATAGATGGAGGATATTCTAATATGATCTATTTACTTGCTGTCTGGTACAACCGAGTAATCATGGGTCTCATGATTGGATTCGCTGGTACTGTAACAATAATTCATAGTGAGAAAGAGAAGAACTATCTTAATACGATTGTGAGAGGTCTTATCTTAGGTCTCATTGTCTCATCAGCAACATTACTATTATCTGAGAGTATCTTTGACCTCATGGGCTGGTTTGCAGGGATCATCTATGGTCCAATAATAGATACTGTAGCTACAACTACTGAGAAATAGCCTCAACCAGTTTCTGCATCTCATCGGATGTAAGCACTCTAAGCTGAAATAATACATTACTAGATAGTTTTAGAAATCTTGTCTTATCAAATGACTCGAGTCGATTTTCTAGCGCGGCATCTAGTATTTGAGAAATATATGCAAAGTCACTAGTGTCTATTGAATCATCTATGACGCCTGATCTCTTTAGAATCTTGAACAAGGTTGCATCATCGGATAAGATCTCACCATCAGAAACATCGAGTGTTATATCTACAACATCAGGATATGTGTATCGTTGCATAGCTGAAGAGATTGCATCATACATTGCTGCGATTGCATCTTCGTTCATTCTCTTTGAGAATCGACGTAGACTGCCTTCTACATGGAGTCTTGCTCTCATGAGGAGTTCTCTCCCTCCGTCTAATGTTTCATCAATTACGCCAGTATGAGGCATCGTAGTCCCTCTCATAAAATCTACCCTTTATATTAACAATTGTGAATAATTAATCTTTCTAAATAACACCAAATTTCGAATAGGTATCTCCTCTGATTGTACTCAAACCATGATTAATGAAGCGGTTGCTAAGATTAATAACTAAGATAATCTAAAATTATCTGGTTAAATATCACAGGTGAGAAGCTTAAATCAACATCTGATGGCTTAAGCGAAGGCAAACTCTTGCGATTTTAATACATCTATTCTATGCTTCTATTGCTTGTGTAGGAGGTAAAGGAATGCAAATTTTTGTTGAAGACCCGGATAATCCAATAAATCCAATCGTTCAACCAATTGCTGAAGCATTGGAGACCCCTGAAGGGCAATTAACAATTGGGTTGATTATTATTGCTGTAATTGTTTTGATTATAGTATTAGTGATGTTTGTAAAGAAACGGAAGCAACAGAGTACATAGAATCTGCGCTCTATCACGGTTAAATAATTGAAACCATTTGCGTGATAGTTTGCAGTTCATTTTATTTATTTTGATGTGGTATTAGGTTTATGTCACTACTTTAGAGACTTTCCACACTCGGGACAGAATTTGGAGTTCTCACTGATTTCTGCTTTGCATTCTGGGCATCTACCAGCAAGTGTCGTGTACAATGGTTCAAGCCTTTCACGAACACCTTCCTTCAGGAGTTGTCTACTCCAAAGATCATCAATTCCTTTCTTGAAAGCTTTAACACTTTCAGGATTTTTCAATACATTGCTATTATCACAAGCATCTCTAAATGAGGTCACAAAGGATGCACTATCTTTGAGTTGATCATTTACTAATTTTTTCAGGAACTTCTCTAGTTTTTCATCCAAAGCTAAATGATTGTAGGGGATATCAATTCTGTCTTCAGGTACTAGGATTGGAGCGAAAATGGTTGGATTCCCAGTAGTATAAGTGGCAATCCAGGTTCTGAAATGTACCAAGGTCAAGGGAGCTAGGCCTTTAATCGAATCGTTATCTAGAGTTAGTCTTTGTATCTGCTGCAGCTCGTTCTTAAGATCCTCGAATCTCTTTTCCACCATTCCATCCATACTCTCAATTGAGGTCTGGACCTTACTCTTTGTGTTCTTGAATTCTCTCTCTTTTGCATCTCTTTCTTCTCTCATTTCTTCGAGTTGTTGCTGAATATCGCGTATCTGAGCATTAACTGATTCTTCTTCATCCCTGATATCTTGAGCTAGTTTGGAATCCAAGTCTCCTGCGCTTAGGATTGCAGCTTGAGCTAGATCATTGATTGAATCTACTACTTCAGAATAAGTTGGAACTGTATTCGCTAGGTCATCTGTTAGAGACCTGTATCTTTCAATAGCATCCTCAAGCTCGATATCAACCAAGCTTTCTCTTGAAGTCTTAATATCATCCAATATTCGGTTGAAGAAACGCTCAAGTTCTACTGTATCTCTTGTGAGTTGAGCTAGGAGAGCTCTTCTATCTTTCTGATGTTTTTCTCTCAATCTATATGATTTGTCTGAGAGTCTTGTTTGCAATTTTTCAATCCGAAGTGCAGAGGACTCTTCTTGAGTCTTTAATCGTTTTTCCCACCGTGCCATCTCAGAGGAAATGACATTTTCCATTACTTTCAATTGGTCAGTCAAGCGTTCTTTAGTTATCTTCTGAAGTTGTTCCATCGTCCCAAGACGCTGTCGAGCTCCTTCAAGTACTTCTTGAAAATTCTGACTTATAGTCAGAGCAAGTTGAGAATCAATTTTTAATTCGAGATTGTTCAACTTTGCATTTGGATCGACTTCTTCGAAATCCTGTCCATGTACTACAAATAGCTCCGGTTCTTGGATATTTCGAAGTTGGTGCACTTTTGGTTCAACAGTCTTAAGGAGAGGAAGTGCTTTATCAACACCAGCTGGAATGTCTTCGAATTTTGATATTTCAGTATTGAGTATTCGTCGTACTGGACCAGTGGCAGTATCTTCACTCAGTTCTATGTTGACAGAGGACTCACCAATTGATGAAAGAACGATTGAATTTGAATCAGACACTTGCACAATCCAAAATGGTATTGTGACCTGTGAGAGAAATCTGAGTTTCGCCTTTCCTTTCTTATTTGATTCAGCAAGAATGAAGGCCATAGCAAGAGCTGCTTCGTTAGTATCAGGGATAATTTTGGTCTTTGTCTTTTTGAAGAGAAAATCTAGAGCAATCTGTCTGACCATTGAACCACCTCAGAGTGCACACGGACATGTTTCTATGGTTAATTATGTTTGTTAGTTTGTCCTGTTATCAAAAGAAGTTGAAGAATGAGAAATAATATATATCACGAAAATTTGAGCTCATGCTTGAATTATAGAGGTCTTTAACAATGACAGACTATAGAAGCATGTTAACTAAAGCTGGAATTTCCAGTGGTGAAGTATCAATAATTGTCCACAATCTTGAGAAACTCGAAGGTGCTGGTTTTCGTGGCAGAATTGACGATGTTGTGAATAAAGTAATCAAGGACTCCTCCTTCAGATCTTCTTTCATGCGAGATTATCGAGTTGCGATGCGATGAATATGCTTCCTAGAAGATTGGGACACACTCTCTCAATGTAATGTGGTTTCTCTACCATTCATCAAAACCTAAATCAATAGCAATCTCGTCTAATAAATCTCTCTTTGGTGCACTATCTGAGAACTTTAAGGGACATTTGATGGAGGGGTCGAAGTTCCATCCTACATCAAGTGTCACCTTTAAATGATATGTCACTTTGAATAGATTCGATACAAATGGTAGATGATATCTCCAATTATTACCAATCTCAATCTCTAACCATCTATCAAAATCATCCCAGTGAACTTCATGAAATTTTCTTTCAAGTGGTCTCTCACGTTCCAATGTTCTTCTGCCACAATTTGCGACCTCACGCTTTACTATCTCAAACCTGACCCCCCGAACATTGTTACGCTGTTCCACTTTAAATCGTACTCTCAATCCTGTTTCTAACCTGAAGATGTTTTCTTCTAATTGTACTTGTAGTTCATCTTGTTTAATAGTTGAAGGCTCGAGTTGATTTTTATCTTCAAGAAACGGCGGTCTGTTCTGCAAGACTTTGAATAACTTTTTGCATTTTGGATCAATTGCCCAGGTTACTTCTACTACTGCTTCCGCACTGTACTCGATATGACCATAGTATCCCTGATAAGAAGGTGGCAAATTTTTTGGGAGCGGAATAGCGAATGGTATCATTGTTGCTCCTTCAGGGAACATCCTTCCTTCATTGATTCTGAAAACTTTTCCAATTATCACCTTATCATCAGTGACTCTTGTGTCTCCTGAACCGTGCTCGGTGTGTTCTTTTCCTCTCACCTTTAGTATTACACGGTTGCATTCAAATGGTCTATCTGTTCTGATTGAGACCATCCCTTCTAATTTTTCACCAGGAAATAGTCGCGATTCACGTAAATGAATATCAACTGCTCTCATATTCTATTCCATGTTGAGTTACTCGCGGAGGCAAATAGATTTTCGCTCTGGTTTTCAAAAATCGA
This sequence comes from Candidatus Thorarchaeota archaeon, assembly GCA_004524595.1. The sequence continues at coordinate 10,964 of SDOA01000079.1, forward strand.
GTAAATTATGATTGATGGTTTTTTAATCCTGATACTTGCTCAGTAAAATTACTCCGATGACCCCGAATGCCAATCCAATTGAATAGAATGGGATATTCATGATGACCTGTCCAAAAATCATTATTCCTCCAAGAATCACTGCAAACATACTTACTGTACCAGTAATTGCATTGAACCGTGAGGCTGGATTCCTTTGCAGTCCTATCGAAATAGTATATATCGCTGCTATTGCGGTGAAGATTCCCATAAGGATAAGGGGTATTAGTGCATTGATGAATCCTTGAAAGATATCTGTCCCTTCAAAGAGTGCAAGAGTAAACCATTGAGTGAATTGCGCTGCGAGTGCCTGAAAGAATGATGTGATTGGTGCCCACAAAATAGCTACACGACTTGTACCTGCCGCCATTCCTCCAATTCCTATCAGCATAACCATTGAGTAAAAGAGGATTCCAGTAAACTCCGAAAACATCATGGGTTCTGTGACCGCTCCAAAAGCTATGAAAACTGGTGTTAGAATCAAGAGCGTGATCCCTATGGCAGCTTGTGCATCAATCTTTTCACCTAATCGTTTGTTAGATAGAATAACCAGAGCAACAAGTCCCACATTCATGAGAGGTTGAATCACGACTATTCCGGCTAATTGAGTTGCTAGTAAGTAGGTGAGCCCACCAAAGAGTGACATTATCAGACCCATTACCCATCTTGGTTTTGAAAAGAGAATCCTTGTGTGTTTCATAGGATTCTTAGCATCAATCTCTGCAATTTCTGAAAGTGCTTCTTTTTGGATAATTGGTGCAATATTCCATAGAAGGGATGTGACGAGTGCTAAGAGTATTCCTAATATATCATTGGAAAGACCAAAAAGCTGCATAATGAATCAAAAAGATTCAGTGCAATCTCCTAATAAGATAACCTCTTAGTCAAAGAATCATATTTCCCATACCCCAGTCGTTGTCTACTTGAGTGATGGTAATAACGATGACCTCACTGGCTCTTCTCTGTCACTCACAAAAAGAATAGGCTTTCCATTTCTTATAGTAACGCAAAGTCCACCCAAGAATGGTTCTCTATCTTCCCATTCAAGTGGTCGATTGAAGAACATCCGTTTCGATGCCATTAATGAAAGATCATGAGTCACATGTACATGCATCTGTGGTTCACTAAGTCTAAGAAGTCTTGTTAATGTGTCATCAATCAATCTCATCTTAAAATCATCAAATGGCTCTATTCCGTCAAATTCCTTCTCTGCCCACCGATTGACGAACTCTGTAACATTCTCACCATTGGGTTGAAGATTCTTCCATACTTCTTGCTGCGTATACTCTGGTCTGACAAGTGTCGGAAGGGGATCCATGTCAATAATTTCTCCGCCTTGTTCTGAAAATCCATGTGCTATTGCTTCAGCAGTTTCATAACATCGTGGAACAATACTGAAAAAGAGGTGAATCTTTCTGGATAAAGGAAGTCTTCTTCCAAACTCAATAGAGAGTTTTTTTCCCAGTTCTGTCAATCCTTGTCCAAGCATGTCTTTCTGGTCTCTCAGAACATCTCTATGAGAATGTCTGACAAGTAACATAACTGGCAATTCCTGTTCAAGATTCTGAAGCCATGATAGCAGAGTCTTTGCTCCATGTATCCATTCTTCACGTTCCCAATCTGACATCATTTTCATAAGATCTAATCCATTTCATATACGTTTCCTATCTGATAACTGAAGAAACATTTCGTTATTAGAAGTGAGATATCAATTAGGTTTCTGGATTCTATTCATTCTCGTCGATTTTGCGAATATCGTTCCTGAATTGAACAACGAAACCATTAGCTGTCACACTCACCTTTGACTCGAGGTGAAAGACCTCACAGAAACGAAGTGCTTTACTGACATCGCTATAATTGTGAGTGTCGTGCAAGAGTGTTGACCACTCATTCTTCTTGTGTCCAATTGCATTATCAATTGCTTGTATCTTTTGTTTACAGTATCCATCAGGGCAATCAGAGGTCATTTCTCGCGCTCCAAGTAGTATGAGGTCCCGGCACAGTTGGACGCGGGGATTTCGCACTAGTTATAGTGGTTTCGGTCTGTAACTCGTGTTCTCTCAATAAAAAATCCTTATTCTATCTCGGTATTCCCGAGCTTTATAGATTAATAGAGGGTGTTGATGCACAAAGAGAACGATGGCATTCCCTACGTTAGTTTCGACCATCTCTCCTAGACATCTCTGTTCGTTTATACGAACGGGAACAATAAAAAAAATCCTAGTACAAGACATTGCCCCCAATGATGGTCGAGGCTTGGCAGATACCGCAAAGGTTACTTATAGTCAGAATCAGGTCTGTGCCATCCAAAAGGCATGAGGTAGATGCAGATGAGCGAGTTCAAACTTGAAGCACCGTTCAGACCAACAGGTGATCAACCAGAAGCTATAGTTAGGTTGATTGAAGGTGTAGAGAGTGGACTTCAACATCAAACATTACTTGGTGTTACTGGCTCCGGTAAGACTTTCACGATGGCGAATGTTATAGAGGCTGTGAAGAAACCGACTCTTGTTCTATCGCATAACAAGACACTTGCTGCGCAACTAGCTTCTGAATATAAGCAGTTCTTCCCCTCAAATGCAGTAGAGTATTTTGTTTCATATTATGATTATTATCAACCAGAAGCTTATGTTCCTTCAAAGGACATGTATATTGAGAAAGAGACTGACATCAATGCTGAGATTGAAAGGTTGCGTCACTCCACAACTAATTCCTTGAGGTCTCGAGAAGATGTCGTCGTTGTTGCTTCGGTCTCATGTATCTATGGTGTTGGTGATCCCAGTGAATATGATTACTTCAGGATGATGATTGAGCGTGGCAAACAGATCGATAGGCGGGAACTCCTCGAACGACTTGTCGCAATGCAGTATGAACGAAATGATATGGACATCAAACCGGGAGTCTTCAGAGTACGTGGTGATGTCATAGATGTATATCCTTCCGCATCAGAGAATAGCATAAGAATCGAATTAGATGGGAATGTAGTAGAACGACTTACCCTTCTTGAACGGCTCACAGCACGTAAGATTGGAAGTCCTGATTGGTTTGAACTCTATCCAGCTCGTCATCATATAGCCAGACGCGAAAAAGTTCTCGAGGTACTCGATGATATTGTGCAAGAGATGCAAGAACGAGTTGAATGGTTTAGAAAAGAGGGGAAACTGGTAGAGGCTGATCGGCTCAAGCGGCGAACGATGTATGACCTTGAGATGCTTCGAGAGACTGGTATGTGCCAAGGGATAGAGAACTATTCCCGTTTCATCGATGGAAGAGATGTAGGGCAGAAACCATATACTCTACTGGATTACTTTGCTGATGACTTCTTGATGATTATTGATGAGAGTCACATGACAATTCCGCAGATTCGTGGAATGTACAATGGTGATCTATCTCGAAAGAAGAACTTGGTAGATTATGGATTCAGATTACCATCAGCGATAGATAATCGTCCCCTCAAGTTCCATGAGTTCGAGAAGTACATGAAGCATGTCATCTATACAAGTGCTACTCCTGGGATGTATGAGCGAAAGCTGAGTCAGCAGATTGTCGAACAGCTTGTTCGGCCAACTGGACTTGTCGATCCAGAGATAACTGTCAAACCTGTTGTTGGTCAAGTGGACCATCTATTGGGAGAGATTCGAAAGACTATCGATCAAGGTAACCGTACTCTTGTAACTACGCTGACTAAGAAGACTGCAGAGATGTTGAGTGAATATCTCGTAGAAGCGGGAATCAAAGCACGATACCTACACTCTGACATTGGAACCGTTGAACGAATTGAGATTGTTCGTCAACTCAGACAAGGCAAGTTTGATGTCCTCGTTGGAATCAATCTACTTCGTGAGGGTCTCGATATTCCTGAAGTGGCCCTCGTAGCGATTCTGGATGCTGATAAAGAGGGATTTCTGAGGACTGATTGGGCTCTTGTGCAGACAATGGGTCGTGCCGCACGAAATGCAAAGGGTCGTGTTATCCTCTATGGAGACCATGTATCAGGTGCGATGCAGAGCGCGATTGATGAGACCAACAGACGTCGTAGATATCAGCTCAAGTATAATGAGGAGCATGGTATCAAGCCTGAATCTATTGTCAAGAGTATTCAGGACATCGCTCAGGGAATGGTTAAGTTTGAGAAAGAAGTTCAGACAAAGATTGGGGACTTTGATCCATTTGAGATCGATGAGCTGGCTGATTATATCATTGATTTAGAAGAACAGATGAAGGAGGCCGCACGCAACTTGGAGTTCGAAAAGGCTGCCAAGCTTCGAGACCAGATTGCAGGCCTTCGGAAGAGAATCGAGGGAATGGAATAGTGAATTCTGCAGCGAAAGATAACAAAGGAGCTATGCCAGCAGAATCAGATGGTCCTAGGTCTATCGTTGTTCTTGGTGCGGCAGAACATAATCTGAAGCATATCGATGTCACAATCCCGAAGAATACAATGACAGTAGTGACAGGTCTCTCAGGTTCAGGAAAGAGTTCTCTGGTGTTCGATACGATCTACAGTGAAGGACAGAGACGCTTCATCGAGTCCCTCTCGCCTTACGCACGACAATTTCTTGGAATGCTTGAAAAACCCAAGGTTGATCTAATGACAGGTCTCTCACCCTCAATCTCAATTGACCAAAAAAGTGTTAGCAGGAACCCAAGATCTAGTGTTGGTACGATAACAGAAATCTACGACTATCTGCGCCTTTTATATGCGCGAGTAGGCGAACCTCACTGTCCCAATTGTAAGAAGAAGATTGAACCTCAGACATCACAACAGATTGTTGACCGAGTCCTGAGTCTGAAGCACGGCTCGCGCATCATGATTCTTGCTCCTATAGTCCGAGGTAGAAAGGGAGAGTACAGAAAAGAATTCAGAGATCTCATGAAAAAGGGATATGTCAGAGCTCGCGTAGATGGGAAGATAACCGAGCTGGAGGAAGGATTGTCCCTTGACCGTTACTTCGAGCATACCATTGAGGTAATTATCGATAGGGTAACAGTCCAAGCAACTGAACGGGCACGTATCTCAGAAGCTGTTGAGACCGCTCTCAACATGGCTGAACGGGTAGTCACTATTACCACTCCTGATGGGGATATCACCCTCTCAGAGCAATTCGCCTGTGTGGACTGTAGCATCAGCCTCCCAGAGATGGAACCTCGAATCTTCAGTTGGAATACTCCCCAAGGTGCTTGTCCTCACTGCACGGGGATTGGTGTCATCAGGGAGTTCGATCCCGAGTTGTTCATCACAGACCCAAATCGTTCTCTGAATAACGGTCTCTTCGAGATTGACCAGTGGAAGGTTAAGCGTAATTTTACAAAGAAGATTGTTGAGAAATATGGATTCACCATGGACACTCCGTGGAAAGATATGACAAAAAAACAGAAGGACCTCCTCCTCTATGGATCTGGTGGTAAGACATTTGAAGCTACGTGGGAGAGTGATAATCCTGAGTTCGAGGTCCAGTGGAAAGGAACATTTCAGAGACCCTTCGAAGGTTGGGTAGAACGCGCGAAGCGTATGTACAAGACAACCAAGTCTGATTATGGACGAAGAATCCTTGAGAAGTACATGTCCTCACAGGTATGTCCTGTTTGCTTGGGAGGAAGATTAAGACCTGAGTCCCAAGCAGTCACTTTCAATAACAAGTCTATCACTGAGGTCAATGGTCTATCAATTAAAGCACTTAGAGAATTCTTCGAAAACACAAAGGTTGAATCACGCTTCAAACCGGTAGCTGAACCCATCCTTCGTGAAATCATGGGACGTATCGGTTTTCTTGAAGATGTGGGGCTTGAATATTTGACCCTTGATAGGTCTGCGCCAAGCTTGGCTGGAGGAGAGGCTCAGAGAATACGTCTTGCAAGTCAAATCGGGTCAAATCTTGTTGGAGTCACTTATGTATGTGATGAACCTTCAATCGGTCTGCATAGCCGTGACAATATACGGCTTCTGAAGTCCCTCTTACGATTGAGAGACCTTGGAAACAATGTTCTAGTTGTTGAGCATGATGAAGAAACCATTCGCACAGCAGACTACATCATTGATCTAGGTCCTGGGGCTGGTTCTGAAGGTGGTGAGGTCGTTGTTGCTGGAACGCTCGATGATGTTCTGAAATCGAAAAAGTCCATCACTGGTCGATATCTCAGAGGTGAAGAGAAGATACCAATCCCCAAGCAGAGACGGAAACCCAATGGTCGTTTCATTGAGCTTAGAGGTTGTTGTCATAATAATCTAAAGAACCTGAAAATTCAGATACCTCTTGGGATGTTCATTGCTACAACAGGGGTTTCAGGATCTGGTAAATCATCTCTGATTGTTGAAACTCTTCAGCGAGAGCTCGCAAGACGATTCCATAATGCTGAAGCCAAGCCAGGCAAGTTTAATGAGATCCTAGGAGTTGAACAATTGGATAAGGTCATTGTTATTGACCAGAGCCCCATTGGAAGAACTCCACGGAGTAATCCTGCAACATACGTAGGTCTCTGGTCCCCGTTAAGAGACCTGTTCTCCAGTCTTCCAGAGTCACAGATACGAGGTTACAAACCAGGACGATTCAGTTTCAATGTGAAGGGTGGTCGATGTGAGACCTGTAAGGGAGCAGGTGTGGAAATCATTGAGATGCAGTTCCTTCCTCCAGTTCAGGTAACTTGTAGCGAGTGCAAAGGTAGAAGGTATAACAGAGAAACTCTTCAGGTACGGTTCAAAGGGAAGAACATTGCGGACGTTCTCGATATGCGAATCGATGAGGCTGTGCAGTTCTTCGAGGGTATTCCCTCAGTACACCGTCGTTTGGAAACATTATGTGAGGTTGGTATGGGGTATGTGAAGCTGGGACAGCCAGCTACGACCTTGAGTGGAGGCGAAGCGCAGAGAATAAAATTGAGTAAGTATCTATCACGACCAGCAACAGGTCAAACACTAATTTTACTTGATGAACCGACGACAGGGCTTCACTTCGCAGACATCAAGAAACTCCTGGAGGTTCTACATCGCCTTGTGGACCTCGGTAACACAGTTTTGGTCATTGAGCATCAGTTGGATGTAGTGAAGACAGCAGATTGGGTTATTGACCTGGGGCCTGAAGGTGGCGATGATGGTGGGTATCTTGTTGCTGAGGGATCTCCTGAAGACGTCGTTGCATGTAAGGAGTCCTATACTGGCCAATACCTTAGAACACTTCTAGAGACTCAAAAAGAGGAAAAACTTGTCATAGTCAAAGGAACTTCATCAGCTGCATCTAAAAAGGGGAGGTCAAAGAAATGACTGGCTACATTAGTGTCCGAAAGGCTGAGGAACATAACCTCAAGTCAATTGATGTAGATATCCCTAGAGACCGTCTCGTTGTTGTTACTGGCCCTTCAGGTTCAGGAAAATCAACTCTTGTTCTCGATACCATCTTCGCAGAGGGTCAGCGACGTTATGTTGAGAGTCTTAGTTCTTATGCTCGAAGGTTCCTTGGTCGATTGGATAAACCTAAAGTAGAAAAGATTACAGGACTCCCTCCGGCTATATCTATTGAACAGAAGGGGCGTACAAAGAACCCTCGTTCAACGGTCTCGACAAGTACTGAGATTCATGATTATCTTAGGCTCCTCTATGCAAACATAGGGATTGCGCACTGTGTGCAATGTGGTCTTCCCATGGAACAATTGACTGCTGAGTCTGCTGCGAGACTCCTCCTTGATGAGAATGGTGGACAGCGAATCCATGTCCTTGCACCTGTAGTGTGCGGGGAAGTCGGAAAACATGAGGAGTGTCTTGAAGGTCTACACAAGAACGGATTTGTCCGAGTCCGGGTTGATGGAGTGGTCATGGATATAGACGAAGTGAATCTTGATGCTAGGAAGAAACATGACATAGATGTGGTTGTTGACAGGCTTGAGTTGAATCAGAAGAACCGTGAACGCCTTATTGGTTCCCTTGAGACCGCTCTTGAAACAGGTGATGGAAGAGCAATCATTTCACGAGAAGGAGCTGATGACCTCACATTCGCTGAGCAGCTGATGTGCCCGAAGTGTGGGATTCAATATGAGAAACTAGGTCCGAAGGCATTCTCATTCAAT
>SDOA01000008.1 GCA_004524595.1 Candidatus Thorarchaeota archaeon
AAATATGAGAGTGATCCTGAATGACCTACTGGAAGAGATGGTCCCTCATCTGTTTCACTCCATCCATCATAGAGTGCATCTCCATTTCCGCCTGAATATCGCATGAAATGGATGATATTTCCAGCCTCATCGAAAATGGCAATCTCATCACCTGCAGCATCGAGGATTCTTTCTGATCTACCAAGATATATTGTTGCAGTACCATCCGAAGCATCAAGGTCCTCAATTCCAGATCCAGTATATACAACAATGTAATCTTCAGCATCTACATTCATTATTGTTGGAAGAGTGATTCTTCCTTCATTATCGAATGTGGTAATTTTCCACCCACTAATTGTAGACTCTGTGTACGCTGCAGAGATGTATATCTCAAAATACTCCTCATCTACAGTTAAAGTTGAATTCATATGAACTTCATTAATCCAAGCCTTTCCATTAAAAGTCGAATCTGCGGGTTCTGACGCAGGTATTCCCATAAGTAAGACTACTCCTGCGACAGTGGCTCCAACAAGAACAAGAACTATGATGGTGGCTTTTAGTTTATTATCCATTCTCTCGTACTCCTATAGAGTATTTTCTACAAGTTAAATCATATATCCAAACTTGACTACTTTAACTATTACCATAAATCTCTCCTCGAATGACTATTCGGTATACTCAATAAGGACAAGTCATCTCCAAATTTCATTTCATCATCAACTTGGAGGTTATTACAACGAAACGAATTGGAATCATCGGTAATGGCGTTGCTGCAATCACTGCACTGAGAGAAATTCGAAGTAAGGACTCTGACGTGGAAATCGATATATTTACAGACGAACGACATGCCTATTATCCAAAACCTAACCTCATTGATTTTGTTGCAGGAAAAAGAACAATAGACGAGACCATTCTTTATAGTCCCGATTGGTATGAAAAGCAGTCTATTAATCTTCTATTATCAAAACCTGTTATCAGAATTGATACGAGTTCCAAAGAAATAGTGACATCTTCATCAACTCATTCAGGTTATGATTCTCTTCTCATTGTTGTCGGTTGTGTTCCTTTCGTTCCACCTTTCGAGGGTCTTTCAAAACAAAGTGTCCATGTAATTCGTACTCTGGATGATGCTCTGGACATCAAAAAAGCTGTCAAAGGTTCTGGTAGAGAGATTGTTGTAGGAGGTGGGATTCTTGGAATTGAGCTTGCTGCAGCCATGAAAGCAATTGGTGGTGATCCGATTGTTGTCACTAATATCAACACACTTCTACCCATGCAGCTTGATGAGGCTGGTAGTGATATTCTTCTTCAGCATCTTGAAAAATTGAGAATAACAGTCCTACGCGGATTTTCTTGTGTGAAGATATCTGGTAATAATACAGCAGATGGTATTATTTCCGAGAAAGGGGATAAGATTGAAGGCGACCTTGTTGTAATCGCTACAGGTGTCCGTTCGAACACCCAACTAGCTATTGATTCAGGTATATCAGTGAAACGGGGGATTGTAGCTGATGACCATATGCAGACATCTGTATCTGGAATTTTCGCTGCAGGAGATTGCATGGAATGGAGAGATCAATGGTATGGGATTATTCCTTGGGCTACAGCAACAGCAAGAATTGCTGCGGCTAATATGCTTGATTTCGGTAGTGCAAAATTCGAGGGGATTACCTCATCCAACACGCTTCAAGTAGCAGGTATCGATCTCTCTAGCATTGGCATTATTCATCCAAAGACCTCAGAATATGAATCAATTATTTCAAGTGATGAACAAAAAGGGACCTACTTCAAGGCGGTCCTAAAAGACGATGTTATTGTAGGTGCCATCAGTCTTGGAGACCGTAAGATTGCGATGAAACTCCGAGGTTTAGTCAATAAACAGACTAACGTTTCAGGAATGAAAGAATCAATTTTCGATGTAGAGTGAATTTTAATCAATTTCAACATTTGGCTGTCTCCCCTTTCCTTGAGGAATGAGAGATATGACTTGATTTGTGGATCCTTTCAATTCTTCCATGTGAGTGACTACTATTACTTGATCCACAACATCTAATCCATTAATAGCATCTGGTAACCATCGACGCCGTTGTTCATCAAGACCCGCACCGGGTTCATCCAAAATTATGAGACCTGGTGGTGGAGTTGATGATGAGTGTTTTTGAAGAGCCGTATTAACAGCAACACGTAAAGCAAAATTGACACATACATCTTCTCCTCCAGATGCCGCTTTAAGAGGGACTCTGTTTCCTTGCAAATCATATAATGATATTTCATAGTCATCATCAATTGCTAAATCGCCATATCTATCCCCAAAGATTTCAAGGAATATCTGCCGTGCTTCTGTTCTCACATGTGGACGTAATTGGCTCTCAGCAATTCCGGGAATAGTTTCGAGAATGGATTTAATATGCTCCCCGATTTCAAGTTCTGTTTCAAGTTCTTTTGGTCGAGTCGTGAGAGTCTTTGATGAGAGTTCTTCATCAACCAGCTCAATTGATGCTCTAACTTTCTCCATGATTTTCTCCAGTTGTCCAAGCTCAACCTTTTCACCGAGCTCTTCCCGTATCTTTTCCAATGACTTCAGCGCAATCTCGAATTCAGCTTTTCCAGGCAAGTGTTGTCGAACATTCTCAAGTTGCTGTTTTGTATTTGATAATTCCTTTAATTCGTCTGAGATTTTCTTGTTAGTCTTGTTCAACTCACTCTTTTTCTTGTCATAGATACCTAGCCCCATCATGTTGTAAAGCCCTTTGACTCTATCAGATGGTGTTTCTCTTGAGAGTTTGAAGATCTCTCCTTGTCTGACATAAGTAAGTGCTGAAAATGCGTTTCTATCCATCCCAAGAAGATCAACAATTTTCTTATCAACGCGAATAGGCTCACTTGCAATAGGTTCACGGTTTCCGACAAGATAGAGGTCTGCATTAGTAGTACCCGGGTGTATAGTTCTTACGACCCGATACTCTTTCCTATTGATTGGCGCAATAAATGTGAGTTCAATCTTTGCTTTCTTGCTGTTATGTCTGATGACCTCCTCCACTTTTTTAATAGCCTTTTCTTTTCGTGTGACACTCCTAAACAATGCAAACTCGATTGCTTCCAATATTGTTGTCTTTCCAGAACCATTGGGACCTACTATCGCTGTTGTACCACGATTGAAGGTTAAGTCCTGATCGTGAAAGACTTTGAAATCCACCATTCTTAGTTTCTTGAGCATAATCACTTGCCTCCGAATAATTTAGGCAATATCTCATTGACTTCACTTTGCAATTCATCATTAGTTGCTGCCATGTATTCTTGAACAGTTCTTTCTACATTAAGTGGTTCTGAGAATTGAATGCTGGTTGGAATACTACATTTCCAATTAGCCGCAATATGAAGAAAAAGTGGATTATGTTTTGACTCACCATATTGCAAGACTTTGGTCCTGTCCATATTTCTCTCAGTTTCCGAATCTATGATTCCATTGACTTGCACAATAATAATTGGTTTTTCCTTCTTTGGTGCGATTTCATCAATCCGCTTTTTGATTGCAGTATTTGCTTGTTCTGGATTCATCTTACTAATATTGACCGCAGGGACAAATTTGAATTCTCTAACATCATTTAGTGTTTCTACTTCATACTCGCATCCTTTTGAATCAATATCAATGAATATGATCTTTTTAGTTCCTTGAAACTCAGTTTCCCATCTCACAAAACATGTTGAACCCGGTCTACCAATATTATTCTCTTTATCTAGAAAGAAAGTATGTTTATGCCCACAACCATAGTAATCAAATGTGACAGGTAAATCATCACTCTTACGAGGCAAATCATGAGCGAAAAAGAGTGCGATATCTTCCTCAGGTTTCACTTCATTCAATACATGATCAAGTGTTCTTTCTGAAGTCCATGAGAGTAAGTGTAGCTCCACAGGTTTTCCATCATAAGATTTCTTGAAACCTTTGTATGCTTTCTCACCTGTTGATTTGATTAAACCCATGGTTTCTAATCCAATCAGAGGACTATGATTATATCTGAAGCCATAAGGATGGTCGTGATTTCCCTGTAAGACAAAAAGATCAACTTTTCCTTGAACTCTCTTAAAAGTTTTAATGACAAAGTTCTGGTCATCATTCTGAGGAAGGGATTCATGAAAGAGGTCGCCGGTATGAACAAGAATATCTGGAGACTTCGCCATCGCCTTATCAATCGCTTTCTCAAAGCATTTCCGAGCATCTTCTCTCCGCTCAGTTAATTGAAACATTGAACTTCCAAGATGCGAATCAGAAATATGGGCAATTCGTACCAACACCTCTTGCCTCCCAATTCATTGATGACATAACACTATATGAATGAGTTTGTTATGTTTATCGGGGCTTAAATTGCAGGAATAATATAATTAATCGTAAATCTTAGATTGGAGACCGTATCTTTGGTTACTATATCTGCTCAAGAGAATGTTTCAACTGAAGTTCGAAAGCCAGTATTTTGGTCCTCACTTGATATACTTTTAATTGCAATAATTATGTTATCTATTAGTGTTATATGGAGGATAATAGATCAATTTGTTTTAGGACTTGGCAACACATGGATGAATATTCTTCCGTCTAAACTATTCCCTTTGCTTATCATTCTTGGTTTCTTTTGGAAATATCGCCGATATGAAATTGATAGCATTTTAGGTCTCTCAAAGAAACAATTCAGAGCTCAAGTCACAACAGGGATTGTAATGGTCATTTTGATTTCATTATTGATTGACTTAGGTGGTACCATCATATATGCTAGATTTATTGATCCTGCCTATCCTCTTGAATTGCATATATTAAACCCAAATCTTCTTGGATATCTATTTGTTTTCTTCTTGATCAATGCATTTCTTGAGGAATCTCTCTTTAGGGGTCTACTTCAGAATTCTATAAAGACACGAATTACTCCAAATAAAGCAATTCTCATTTCAGCGGTACTTTTTGGAGTGTGGCATGCAGGTTGGCCCTTAGTGAATGGTCTGACGGGAATTGAAGTAGTAATTCAAGTATCATCAATGATATTCTTCACAACGATCTTAGGTCTTCTGTTTGGTGTTTATTACGAATACTATAGCTCTTCTCAATCTCTTGTGGGACCAATAATAGCTCATACATTCTTCAACTTCATAAGTGAGTGCTTCAAACTTGGTCCGGAGCCCGTGATTCAAGGACCTGATTTAATTTTCTCAACACCTGAATTGATGATAATCTCTCTTGTTCTGTTCTTCGGAGTTTTTTCATTTCTTCTTGTCATTTTCTGGCGTTTCAAAATTGAGCAGATTGCATCTCTTTGTAATGATGTCAAAAGATGGATTATACATAAGATACTGATTCTCTTTCATAAGATACCTACTCAACAGATACAACGAAACAAGGAATGATAATCATGCAGTCGGGTATAGAGTTCGTTTTAATTTCAAATGCTGTTACAATTTTAATTTCTGCATCTGTCGGAATATATTTACTAAGAATATGGTTACATCAGAGTACTCGTTTGATTACCGATTTACCATTAGTTTTTGCAATAACAACAATCAGTCAAGCTTTTCAAACGTTTGTTTTAGTACTTCCCTTCGTGGGATTGCTTGAAGCATCAATGAATCTCTTTAGACTTCGCTCCATCATCATAGGTGGGTCAATCATACCTATTATTGGTGCTTTGTTGCAGATATGGCTTCCACGAATTGAAAAATATCATAATAGAATCTTAGCATCAGTTACTCTATATTGGATGTTCATTGCTCTTCTTGGCTCAACCGAATCAATCATCATGGTACTAACAATTCCTATCATCGTAATCATTGCACTTATGATGATGGTGACTTTTATTATCACATGGAAGACTGGTCGGTTAAAAGAAGTTCGTAGTGAAGTAATGATTGCTGCAATTCCCTTTGCTTTAGTCAGTCAGATTTCTAGAGTACCTTTACTCACAACACCTTTGTTCTACGTTTCTGATATCTTTCTTGCCCTCTCTCTCTTGATCACTGCTTTTGCATTTACTAATCCTTGGAAGACCAGGGAAAGTCGAAGTTCTAATGATATCAAAGAACACTCTAATGTTGAATCTATCTTGACAGTCTAGTGTAATTTGGAAGTCTCTCTAGATTGAACTCGTATTTTCTAGATGCCGTCATACACCGTCCTCTACCACAACACCTTCATACATGCTACTAATCGTAATCGCTGGACTTGCGTCAGAAAGTGGTCTAGATTTTGCTTGAATGTGCGTGCTTGCTATGATCTTTTCTGTATGAGAAATCTCCATTCTAATAGCTACTGTTGGATTCAACGCTCCAAATTCAAGAGAGTGTTTGAACTCTCCGTTATTAGCCATAACAGCATCATCAAATGCTTGTGCAAACTCTGATAGGTCCACCTCATTTTGAAACATTGCTGAAATTGTGTAATGTGCTCTGCTTCCTTCAATTGAACCATATACTGTATAATCTAGAAGTTCTGCACCGGTCATCTTACAGGCTTTTGATATACCCTCGTTGACATGAGCATCAGTCATCTTCTCTCCTGCAAGATTTACAACCTTTCCCTTTCTTCCAATTCTATAGACTGAATACGGGTCTGTGTCAATAAAGGTTAACATATCCCCAATGCGATAACGTGTATATCCAAGCATATTGGAAATAACGATTTCATATCTATGACCTCTCTTGACCTCTGAGAGTGGTATCACTTCGGGTTCTTCTTTGTCAACCTCTGACTCTGGAATGAATTCAAAATAGTTGATGTGTGGTAAAAGTTGTATTCCGTTATTTGTATCAGACCACAAAGTGGTACCATAGAGTCCTTCACTACCTGCGTAATTGTCCCACAAGGTCGCATCAGGTAAGGTCTTTGATAACCATGATTTGTAGGGTTCTGCATCAATACCTGTTGCGCCTATAAGAACAAGCCCCGGCCAAAGCGTATTGAAATCAATCGTGCCATCATCATTTAGAGCATTGCGAATCTTATGTTCATATTTCGTTCCTTTGAAGTGTTGAAGCAGACTGTATCCATACTCATTCTGCATCTTTCTAATGAATGAGATTGCCAAGGTTGTAATACCAGCTAAACCAGAGATGTTCTCTCTTACAGCATAGGTCGCATACGCCCATAGCTTTTCATTCACATTGGTCATGTTAAAAACCTCCTCTCCAGGTTTAACGAGTTTCTTAAGTAGAGGGGATGCAATCATTTCACGAGCAATTCCAGTCATGTACCCTAATGGTACACCATTTATGTTTCCTAATCGGGCAGGAGCTGCAAATGTGAGTAGAGTACCATCGAATACCTTTTTGTGGTCCTCTCCTGCATTAATAAAAGACATCATAAATAGTGTGCTTGCACTCGAATAGTCCGCCATTCCGGATTTACTAATCGGGAGCGCTTTTGGTTTTCCAGATGTGCCACTACTCTGGACATACCAAATTACTGGGTCTTTAGTAATAATTGGTTGATCAGGTGTCTCTTGCACGCGTTTGAAATATGGTTGCATTGAATAATAATCATAGAGTGGAATATCTTCACTGAATTGTTCAGGTGAATTTATTGATTCAAATCTATGATCTCTGCCAAATGCAGTGTTGCTATGTTTCTCAAGTATTGATTTGAGTTTCGCTTCTGTTAGCTCTATCGGATTGTTAAGGATATATTCAATCTCCTTTGCTTTCCTCTTAGCGATTATTGGAACGAGCTTACTCATTATTGCCATTATAGTCTTGCCTCCAACAGTTGGACAAAAATTGCCCCTCTGTCATTGAAAGACAAGACCAATAACTGATACAAATGTTTCAAATTACATAGAAGTCTTTTATAACGATTAGGAGGCGTGTAATAGACTATCCTAGTAACTGATGTTGCTAAAAAAATTCTATCATTGTTGAAAACCATTCAAACAGAACTATTGTTACACTTCAATGATGCATAAAAGTCCTGAACTGCAAAAATTTGTATATGTTTTCATTCTTTTCAGTGCTTGACAGATCACAGCCAATAATGGTGATAGTAGAATCCCTTAGCTGTGTAGAATTCTCGAACTACGCACAGTTAAATGAATTTCACCATATTCGTGGTAAAAAATTGCATTTTGATACTCTAAGATACATCCGAATAATAAAATGGAGCCCGAAGAATCAGAAAAAAGGACTATAATTGCTTATTAAGCAACATGAGTAGCTAATATAATCGTATATCCGTGTTTGAGGTCTGTTGTAATATTTCTACTCCTTAAAGAACTATTTTGAATGAATTTGTATCAGTTATTCACAAGATGATATCACAACTAGAAGAACAACTTGCAGTAGCAGTGACAGCAAAGGGTCAAAGCACAGCTGATGTCACATTACCACTACAAATCATGTTCAGTAACTCTGATAGAACTATAATCAAGGCACACTTGCGTTATAGTGGTCCTGAGCGAGATGCTAATCTAATTATGATTGTGGGTCTCAGGAGTGATATACTTTCGCCATTTCAGAAATTCGAAACAGAGCAAAGGGGTAAATATCAACCCTGCGATATTCCTGGTCTTGTACCAGGACTCGCATTGTTAGCGGCATCTCCAAATAACGGACTTGTCCTTAGTGCAATTTCAAGAGAAGAGGCAACCCGTTTCATTCTTGTTTTCGAGGGTCTCTCAGATAGAAAGGGTGGTAGCCTCAAGTCATTGTCCAGCGCAGTTAGGATATTCATGAAACGATGGACTGAGTGGACAGATGTATTGCTTGGCACTCTGAAACGTGATCCTATCGTAGGTCTTTGGGAACTGGACTGGCGTGAATTATTAGCTGGTGAATCAGGTTTTGTGACGATGCCGTGGCATCAGACACTATCGTTCTCCGAACGTGAGATTGGACTCCAGAGAGTTGTGATCGCATCTAAGGCACTGCTTGCATCGGTCTTGAACAGCAATCAACTGAAGACACCGATGATTAAAGGTCTCAAAGGGTGGTTAAATGATTTACATGCACTTCCTGAGATTATTAGCGGTGCTACAATGAGTGAGGAGGTAGAAATCTAATGATGGTTGATGATATTTTCACAGGCTTACCTCGAGTACCCTATAGTCTTCCAGATGCTTCATGGCTGGCTGGGGCTGTTGCAGGACTTCAGCATCCCGGTCCACGTACTCCCAGCTGGCTCTGGGATGAATTCATCTCTGATATCTATGATATGATTCGTCTACTCGGAGATGTAAAACCAGCTGAACCTGGAACTACTCCAAAATACGATGATGGGCAGGTCGGTTCAGCCTATGATGCGCTTGGAGGTTATGTTAGTGTTTGTGGTGAGGTCTGTCCTGAAGGCTTGTTCTTTAGAGTACCTGTTGTTCGACAGGAGGAAGTTGTACAGCTCTTTAAGGGTTTGACTCTACATAGGGCTCGGGGAAACATTTTAGTCCCTCACTATGACCTCCCTGCATTTCTAAGACTGGTCCCACTTGAAGGCCCCCTTGCTGAGCAAATAGAACAGGAGGTCTACATATGACTGAATTAGAAGCAGTTGCAGGGGTGGGTCCTGCAGCAGCAAAGAGACTGAGAGAAGTCTTCATTACAACTGCAGAGATACTTAGTGTTCAAAATCCTGTTGAATTACAGACCCGTACCAAGTTAGGGGAAGCTACTGTTGCAAAGATCATACGGAATGCACGAGAAGTCACAGGCAAGTTTGGTTTCAAGTCTGGCATTGAATTAGAGAAACATCAAGCCGAAATTCCGCGGTTAAAATTCGGTATTTCCTCGTTAGATGACAAGCTCTTTGGTGGAATGGAGGTTGGGTCGATTATTGAGTTGTATGGAAGTGCCAGAGGAGGAAAGACCTTCCTCGCACATCATCTTGCTGTTCGTTGTCAGCTACCCTATGAGCAAGGTGGTTTAGAGGCCAGAGTACTATGGCTGGATACAGAGTCGTCTTTTAAGACCAAACATATACGTGCCAATGCAGTACGTTGGGGTCTTGATCCTGACATCGCATTAGGCAACATTAGTGTCGCACCAATTGCACTCAGCAGTCAGATTGAGGATTATGCCGCTCAGATTCAACTCATGCTAGCTGAGGGAGAATTCAAGATGCTTATTATCGATTCACTTACAGGTCTATTCAGAGCTGAATACTCTGGCATAGGAAATCTAGCATCTAGGCAATTTAATATCAATAGTTTACTAAATTGGATGCGTCGGCTTGGTCTTGCGACAGATGCAATGTTTGTTTATACAAATCAGGTGACAACGCAAATTCCAAAGGGCTATGGAGCTGGAAATCCCTCTGCACCTGTAGGAGGTCATGTGGTAAGTCACGCATCAGATTATCGGTTTTTCACAAGAGTTGGAGAAAAGAAGAAGCGAAAGATATCACTGAAAGATAACAGTGGAGTTCCTGAGTTTGATGTAGACATAGAAATTGGGTGGGGTGGACTCTACAACGATGTAAAAGACAAGAAAGCAACAGAGAAGGTGATTTTTGAGAAGATAGGCTTGCTGGGTTCTCCTGAAGAAAAAGAGGAAGTTGAGACTGAAAACGCGGAGGAAAATGAGTAAATGTCCTCTAAGGGGAGAATATTCAGAGTATTCAGATGTCCACACTGTGGGTATACTGGGTACAGACAGGTTAGTCATCAGAATGATGATTCTCTGTGCAACCTTTGCTCCAATCCCATCTCTCATTCTCCTGAAATGAGGTATGTAACGACTGTAGATGAAGCAAGGACTGAAATGCAGAAGATAGTCGTCAGTGGTCAAAAATCCAAATCTAGGTATGGACTGGGAGTAAAGAGGCGAATTCTCAACATGGTCTATGATCTGAGTGAATTTAACAAAGGAAATGGTGTGAGTAGAAGGAGAATTCTGGAGGAATGTAAGGAGGCTGATATCGACCTAGATAAAGCTAAACGATTTTTGATTCAGTTAGAGGAAGAAGGTCTAATCATAGAGATTGATGACTTGCTTAGAGTCACACAGGAGGACTTGGCTTGGTAATAGATCAAATGCATCAGCAAATCAAAACGAAGGAGATGTTGACAGATGTCGAGTTCTGATAATACCACAGGTTCGATGTGGGTTCAAAAGACTCCCACATCAGTCCCTGGTAGTTCAATGCTAAATCTTGTTAATCTGCTATTACGCGAAACATCCCATCGAGTCACAGTTCTTGAGAGAACCGATGGACCTGATCCCGAGATTTTTGTTGTGACTCGAGTTGCATGGAGAGATTCTAATCCCACCAGACCAATTTTACCACAACTACCTCGAATCCTTTCACTGTTAGAGACCCTTCGCGGCTCCAGAGGTGTCCCACGCGAGGTATATCTGGATAGTACTGAAGGAATTGCCATCTATTTGCCAAGTGGTATGAGAGTTTCAGAGCTTCCAAAAGATCCAAAGAAGACAGTTCGCCTTCTCATGTCAATTGTTGAGGATTCTTTGGACCATCTCTATTCTACAATGAATGAGGTTGAAACTTGGTTCTGGAAAGCTGCACGTCAGAAAGGCTTCAGTCCAGAGATTGTTGAAAAGATGGGTAATAACGAAGACCATTTTGACTCGAAAGAACTGATGTGGCGTTTTCATAGAATTCTCCGCAAGTACTTTTCAATTCGGTTCACAATTCATCGCAGTGAGTCATTCTTACGAGTGGAGGAGTGAGTGTTGACCTCAGCTACGGTTGACCCTATGGAATGGTTTCCGTATTCTCCTCGGCCTCACCAGGAGAGAGCAGTAACCCTAGCTGCACAATCATTTTCTTCAAATACTGTTGGCCTATTAAGCGCTGATTGTGGCATTGGGAAGACTGTCGCAGTCCTCTCTGGGTATTTAGCATCGAGGACAAATGACCCACAATCTCGATTGTTCGCTTTAACTCGGACACACTCTCAGTCGAAGGTTTTTGAAACCGAGCTTGAAGTTCTTCGTGGAATTGACCCGAATCTCACAGTAACAACAATGGTCTCACGAATTCATGTCTGCCCAATTCGTTATGAAATGGAGTCACTGAGTTCAACTGGATTCATGAGAGCTTGTGCTGGTCTGATTCGTACAGGGCAATGTAACTATTATTGGAATGTCTATAGACGTAGTAAATCTGAAGGACGGATAGTCGTACGCGAAGAAGCACATCGAGAAGTTAAAGAGCTCATTGAAACTGGTGTTGTATCACGAGAACGAGCTGAAGAAAGAGCTACTGAAACAGGGTGTTGTCCATATGAGCTAATGCGATTATGTGCACGCAAGTCCCGAATTATTATTGGACCTTATGGTTATCTGTTTCAACCGCGAGTTCGTGATGCATTACTTGGTTCTCTTGGGCTCTCTCTTCATGATGTTGATCTTCTTATTGATGAAGCTCACAATCTATCAGGGCATGTTCTTGATGCTGAAACATCAAAATTGAGCAGCGATGATCTTCGTTGGCTGAGAGAAAATAGTCAAGCTGTTGTTCGTGAAACAGGAATCAAATGGATTCGTGAGGCAATTGATTTCCTGTGGGAGACTATAATGATCCATCTTGACTCTATGCACAACAAATCTGAAAGAGTACTTGATAAATGGGATGTGTCTCCTCGTTTCATAAAAGAGTCGGATTTGGACTTGTTGCATAATGCAGGTAGGCCTGACTTGAATGATCCTGAGAATGCAAGTCTTGCAGAAACACCCCTTGATAGATTGATTGAATTCTTGTACACTGCTCAAAAAGCCTCTCGAAGCGACGGGTGGCATGTTACAATTCAGATCCAAAAGGCTTGGTTTGATGATTCTTCAAAATCGACTTCTTATCTGATGATTCAACCACTCAATTCTGCTGGATTGATCGCTCCAATCTTACGTGGAGCCCGTTCTGCAGTGCTTATGTCCGGTACTCTAAGACCTCTTGACCATTACGCTCGTCTTCTCGGAGTTCAGAGTGCACTTACTGATGACCTATCATCACCATATCCTCGAGGAACCCGTCTAGTGCTCATTGATAAATCATTGAATACTAGATACAAAATTAGAGGACCTGAATTATGGCGTGCCATTGCTGATAGAATCTCAGCTGCTCTTACATCAATGCCTGCTAACAAGAGTGCGTTGATTGCATTTCCTAGCTATAAGATGATGGATGAGGTCATGAGTTATACCATTGACACAGGATTCAGAGACCCTATCGTCGAAACAAAGGGAGCTCTGCTTGAAACCGTTGCAGAGGCAATTAATGAAGGTCCTCGGGCCATGTTTTGCGTATATGGAGGTAAGTTCAGCGAGGGAATTGACCTTGTCAGTGCAGGATCTAGTCTAATCAATATTATCATCGGGGTTGGTATCCCTTTTAGTCCCCCGACGAGTTATCAGAAAGCGTTGCAAGATTGGTATGATGCAACGATTGGGAAGAATACAGGCTATTACTATGCAGCTGTCGTTCCCTCAATTAGACAGGTTGCTCAGTTAGTTGGAAGACTAAGGAGGTCTCCCCTCGATTCAGGGATTATCGTACTTTTAGACAGTCGATTTCTCAAATATCTCCATATCTTTGGTGAAGATATTGTTTCTGATGTATGGCCATATCAAGATGTTGTCGAGTTAAAGAACGCAATTATCCAATTTAACAAAATGAGGGTGAGGATGTAAAAATGAGATTCCATACACCTCCCGATTTGAAATGGATTATCCTTGCGGTATTCATTACGACATTTCTTCTAAAGATCTATCTGACTCCGACAGACAACGTTGGGCTATCAATTCTCGGAATCAGTCTAATCAGCGTGATCGCTGCTCTGATTTGGTCTTTTACTTCTCTTCCAGAACCTACAGTCTATTGGGATGAACGAAAAGGTATCTTTGCTATCTTTAGATTTTGGTCAATTGAAGTGAACTCAGCAAGATTACTTGCTAGTGTCCCAATTGGGATTGATCTGAGTCATTCTGCAAAGAAAGTGCTCCAAGCAATGTACACTCGCTTTCAAAATGAATCTGGAGGAGAGTTAGTATTCTTCATCATACGACCCTTAGGGAATCAGTCAACAAAGATAGGATTTCTTGTACGTAGACGAGGACTTAGACTCTGGAATGGCATTAAACATGTAGAAGATCTTTCCAAACAACTAGGTACTGATATTGCTATTTTAGAGCGGGTGATGAGAGCTGCGTACCCTCATCTGCCAGTCACAACAGCCAGTCTTCAGGACATTGTAAAAGCAACAACAGGAGGCTTAGAAACCCATGCATTTGTCTGAACAACGTTCTGGGATACTAATACCTGAAGGTGTGAATCCTAAGGATATCATAGAGTCACTCACAATTGGACATGGCTATAAATGGATCATACTCACAGAACAGCCAATTTTGGTTGCATATGGTGAACCTTCTGTAGGTGATATGCCTGAACTTCTTCTTACCGGTGACAAATCCATTGTTGTAGCTGGAAGTAATTCTGCATACGTTTCTCGAATTCGAAGTGTCTTAGAGATGTTACAACGACAAGCACATCGGATTAATTTCTCCAAGGAGGTGTAAAAGCGTGGGAAAACGGCTCATCCTTGGCACGAAACCTGAAGTGGACCCTCTGCAAGAGATCTCTGAATCAAGTCTCTCAGTCACAACGTCTACTGAGATCCGATGGGATGATAGGAAACAAGGTCGTGCACTAGCATGGCCTCTATTCGTATCTCTCATATACATTCTAATTGGTCTGCATAATCCCCTCTTTCTCTTGATTCCAAGTGTGTTTATTCTCTTATGGCAGCTGTTCATATCTGATTTCAGAGAAGAACGAGAACGGAACAGACTTTCAAGTAGTTCATTCAAAGAGGTAAGTAAAACCGACACCTTATGTGTCAGTGATGAAGATAATGATTCTCTGAGTTGTAAGACTCCAGATGGACCAAGATATTTAGTTGATATGAAATTATGTTCAGCAGGGTCTCTTCTTTCAGGAAATATTAGCTCTCTTATTCGAGCCATAGATGATGCTGATGGTTTTTGCTTGATAGTGACAATGAGACCTGAGAAATTTCAACGAGCTCTTGATGAAGAGCGAATTTCGAACATGATTGAAGAATATCTTCATACACTTCCTAAAGGTGAGTTCAATGCTTATATCTTACGACGAGGAGGACTTTGGTCTTCACATGTCAATATAATTGGACACGTAAAGGATGTTGAATCAGTGCCTCTATTTGACTCGGCAATAAGAGCATCAATTCCAATGGAAAAGTGGAAAAAGGAAAAAGTGAAAGTCTTTCGTCGTAATCTAGTCCAGCTAAATGTAGATAATCAATCGGAAATGTTCTATGCTGCAGGATCGGAATTATCTGAATGGCTTGTGCAACTACAGTCTGAACTTGCCTCAGAAGTTGGAAGTAATATTCCTGGTCAATTTCTAGCACCTATACGTGGACGCCCTAATGATTATCGTTTAGGTGTAACGCTCAATCCTGACACATTGCAAACAGGACCTCCTGCAGGTCTATCCATGGAGGAATTCAATAAAGGGGTTCTGCTTTGTGGTGGTAATTCTGGGTCGCGTCTCCACGTAATTGCCCTCCTTACTTTAGAATTACTACAGACTGGAAAACGCGTTATAGTCATATCCAATAATGATCGATCAATTGGACTCACTAGTCTATCTGAAGGTTCTGTCTACCTTGAATTAGGTAGAGACCTCGTTCTGAATCCTGTTGATTCTGAAGGAATACCACGCAGTGAATATATTCCACTACTTATCTCATCTCTAGAGGCTGTAGCAGCTATTGATCTTCGTGGTGCTGCTGATTTAGAATCTGCTATAGGACGAGCAGTAACTCTTGGCAATGCGACTCTAGCTGATGTTCATATAGGGAATAATCATGACGAGGCAATGTCCGGCCCAATTGATGTACAAAAACTCCCTGAACAATCTCCATCAAAGAAATCAATAACAGGGTTAGAAGCGATTCGGTCTTTATATGAAGGTCCTGCAGCAAAAGCATTCTATGGCACTTCAACTGTTCCCACATCTAGGCTTGTAGAACCATCTTTGACTATTGTAAAACTAGCATTGGGTTCAACTTCACTCGAGCATTTTGGATGGAATCTCTTATGCGTCAAACTAGCTGGACTAAAACCTGATCCTAATCTTGTGATAATTCTTGATGGCGCAGAAAACTTTAGAGTTCGAAATAAGAGATATATGAAACACGATTCCTTTACTGAGCGGGTCCTGAAGAATCTCAAAAGACGTGGTCCAATCCTCTTAGCTCTGGAACATCCTGTTGATATGGCACCAGGTGCTATTGGCGTTCTTGAATCGTGCATTTCGCTAAGAATTAGAGAATCTGTAGATATCAAGATTGTTTCTGATTTACTTGGTCTAAACGTTATCACAGCTGGAATGCATACAAAAATGAGAATCTCTCCGCGTGAGTCGTCATTTCTTAGGATTATGGATGATAATACTGCGCTCTTAGTTCACGATGGTACAGAGACCTGTCAACCAATTCTGTTAGACTCTTGCCCAGAGATGAATTTCGAATCAGATACTTTGCAGCATTCAAATCGGTTATCATCTATCATTGATATCGATAGCCAAAGCTCAGACGAATCAGATGTGTCCCTTTTAAACAGAGTGACGGCGGGTAATAGCAGTTTAGCAATTAGAGTCTTGAAATTACTGGAACGGTACGAACCACTTACTGAGGAGGCTGTCCGTCGTTTTATAATATCGAGCGGTTCGGATAATGATCCAGATGTGGAAGCTGTTCTTGCTAGACTCGAACATGCAAGTATGATTCTACGTGGTCATGAGGTGCACAATGGCGTTTCCTACACAAATTTCCGAATCACTATGAAGGGTAGTATGGCATTACGACAAGTTGAAGGTCTGGAGGGTGGAAGTGAATGACAGTCGCTACTGATGTCACCTCCGAGGTTTCGAGACTATTAAATCAAGCAGGTATGAGACCTCGTGGCATTCAGAGCGAGGCAATCTCGAAAGGTCTTCTTCAAGGGCAGAGCATTATGGTATGTAGCCCTACTGGATCTGGCAAGACCCTTGTCGGAGAAATGGCGCTTTTAAGAGCAGTAACTTGCGACAAAAAAGGAGTATACTTAGTTCCTCTTCGAGCACTGGCTGTTCAGGTATATAAAACCATGAGAGAACGCTACGAACACATGGGCGTACAAATCGGACTAAGTACAGGTGATTTCCAAAATAACGGGGACGATCTTGAAGATTTTGATATTCTTGTGACAACATATGAACGTACAGATTCCCTGCTAAGAAAAGATACAAGTTGGCTCTCTAGTATTGGAACGGTAGTAATTGATGAGATTCAGACTCTATCAGAGATTGGTAGAGGCTCACGCTTGGAGAGCTTGGTAATCCGTCTACGAAAGACAATAGAGAAGTTACAGATTGTTGCACTCTCTGCAACAATTGGAGCCCCTGATGAGCTCGCTGAATGGTTGAATTGCCATCTAATTGAGTCATATGAGCGTCCTGTCCCACTCATTTATCGAGTGATTACAACAAATGACCGCAATAAAAGCATAAAGAAACTTGTAATGACCACAGTACAAGGTAACGGGCAAGCTGTTGTTTTTCATAGAACTAGACGAGAGGCTGAGGTTTATGCAAAACGTCTGGCTGAAGATGTAGGAAGGCAATTCACATCAGAAGAAAAGAAGAAGCTTGACCAGGAACTAGACTCAGTTGAGAATTATGACTTGACTCTATCTCCTGAACTCAGGTCTGTTCTAAGGAATGGTACAGCTTACCATCATGCTGGTCTTGGGTATTATGGACGACGAATAATTGAGAAACTCTTCATCAGTGGGCTAGTACGAGTCATTTGTGCAACGACAACTCTCGCAGCTGGTATGGATCTCCCTGCTCGTACAGTCATCCTCTCTAATATCAAATCGCCAGCCGATTATAAGCTATTGCTCTCTGCCAATACTGTTCATCAAATGCTTGGTAGAGCAGGAAGACCTTCTCATGATAAAATCGGTTTTGGAGTTATAATTACAGGAAGTGCTGGAGAAGCTGAGCAGGCTAAACGTAGATATTTTGAGGTTTCAATGGATGAAAAAACGAGCAAAGAACAATTAATCCCTAAGTATGAAAGAATTAATAGCACTCTTGGGAAAGCTAATTCTTTGACTGAACAATTACTTGTTGTACTTGACATGTTAGGCAGTGCTTCTATCGAAGAAGTTGAAAATACTGTTCTCGGGGATTCATTCCTTATTCATTGTGCAATCCGTGATAAGAGAGCTCCAATGCGTGTTCTACAGCTTGGAGAAATTTCGGCTATTACGGTTCTTGAAAGACATGCTCTACCTGATACAATCCAATCTGCACGAAAGAACCTTCTTGGCAAGACAATATTGAGAGAGAAGAATGAAACTGTAATTGGCGGTCTCGTTACGAGTGTAGATGGCGGACTATATACATGTAGATTTTCTGCTCGCTTATCTACATTAGGGACAGTAGAAGGCCCAATGTGTTCCTGTGGTAATCCAATTGCTGAAGATGGCATTCTGTGTCACCATCTAGTAATCTTAGGTATGACTGCTGCATCAGAACTAGGAACTCTTGCAGATTATGTAATACCCTTATCTCTATCAGAATCTAGCCCACTAGATTTCTTGATTCGTCTCGGTCTTATTGAAGGTGCCAGTAGTGGTAAGATAAAGCCAACAAAACTTGGAAGAGCAACAAATCGATTATATCTAAGTATTCCATCTGTTCGTGAGATTCTTGCGCTTCTTCCAAAGACCGATACTAGTGGCTCAATGCTTTGGTTATTGCGTCATATTGTCTCTATTGAAACTGGTGTTTCCTTGGATGACTCATTTGATAATCTCATGGGTTCTATCATCACTACGGATATAACAATCCGAGACCTGGCATTACAATTCAGTTTCAGTATTGGCGATGTGTATGGACTGATTGACACATCACGATGGTTACTACATTCTATCTCAGTACTTGCTGACCTTGGTTCCCTAAAACGTCCTCTAGAATTGTCGCGAGGACTAATAGAAGCACTAGAAAAGAGATTCTCTAACAATGTTGAGGAGGAAGATTGAGAATGGAAACAAAAGTAATTGATGATCAAACTATTGATAAGAAGAATAATCAGGATAGACCTACTGATGAACAAAAAGACTACGACATAATTACAGCTTTAGAACTCACAGGTCATATTACGACAAAATATCCAAATGGATTATTTCTCGGTGTAAGGATGGAAGCAATTCCAGGAACTAGGGGTGTCCATGTAGATATTGTTTTTGTTTTGGACCTACGAGCAGCAATTTTTGGTAAAGGGGGGCTTGCAATGCGTGCTGCAGTATTGGAGACCGTAAGTAGGGACTTGGACAGAGTTCTAAATGACATTGGTCTAGGTGAGTGGATCGAAGATCATGTAGTATTAACTCCCTTCGGTAGAGTCCGCCTTCCTTTGATGCACGGGAAGGCCAAAGGATCACGCTCATTAATGCATGAAACTCGCACTGTCTATGTTATCACAGAGAACGCAAAACCAATTGCTGACTTTAGCTGGTTGACTGATTCCTGTAGAATATTGACTGAGGACCAATTTGCTCTGATTCGCCAGAGTGATGCTCGATCAAGGCTTCCTGAACTACAAAAAAATGTTGAACAAAGGAAATGGGCTCAACTAGAAAGAGGAATGACTCAAGGTTGGTTTGGTGTTCTTGCACTAGTTGCATTGATACTAGGATTATCCTCACTATTTTTCGTCATACTCGCAGGGTCCAGCTCCATTCTCCTTCCTATGATTGTGAGTGCAACATCTGGAGCTATTGGGGGATGGCTGCTTAGCTCGTCAAGACAAGCGATTTCATCCTTTGTTGACACTTTAACAAAAGAACAGAAACGATTACAAGAAATTGGTGACGCAAGCAGGGTCTCTAAATCAATTGAGGAAAATGAAGACAGGTTACACTTGATTGGTGACCTTAATTTCATTGTTTCACCGCTTATCGCAGCGGCTGCCAATGCTATTGGTAATACTGATGTAGATAAGACCGTAACTATTGCTTGTTCTGTTCTTGATGAGTGTGTTCGGCTATCGCCATTTGATTCAGATTCAAAAACACTTCTAATGGGCGATACTGGTCTCAGAAAATTTATCGGTCTGTTTGAGTATTTGGGAGGAAATATTGAGGAAGAGCGACTATCTCTTGCGTATGTCGGACTATCTGGACATCTATCAAGACCAATAGCTTTCGGTGAAGCCGTAGCCCATCTTACAGAACTTGTAAACTCATTGTATGACCTCGGTGCTCTACGGCCAGATATCAAAGCATCTATTGATGATCACCTGAATTATAAGGGATTAGAAGAAGCTTTGCAGGAAATTGACAAAGAGATTGCGAGTGATAGTGAATCTCCTCCAGATGATACTGAATTAACAACCGAAGTGAGCAATCATGATAAAGAGAAAGAGAGTTCTGATCCCACAAAATCCATTGAAGAAGATGAACTATCAGACATGATGTTGCAAGCATCGATTGATGAAGATGTGTCGGAAGCTGATATTGTTGATGATGAAAATATTGTAGTTGTAGCAGCTGATATTGTTGCAGGTCAACAAAAGATGAGGAATACTAAACCAAAGGACTCTACACAACTATCTCTACTTGATGATTATGAGCTTGTCACATCTAGTTCTGATTCATCACCGGAGAGTGGTTCTATTGATGTCTGAAAGCACTATCTTGAACATTCTTGGACTTGATGGTCTTATTCACTTGTGGGGTAATGCGGGATCAGGTAAAACTATGTTTGCTGTCTCTCTTGCCAGTGAAGTCTCCAAATACTCTAGAGTTGAATGGATAAATGCGGATGGAAAAAAGAGCTTTGTAAACCAATTAAAGAAGAATGTTTTAGCTCAGAGTGGTCATCTTGAAAATATCATTGTCACTTTTACCAAAGGTCATCATGAACTGATCCATGAAATTCATTCTCTTGCTGAACGCCTAGATGACATTGCTTTGGTTGTAATTGATCCAATAACTCGAGTCCTTGATATGGCACGAAACGACCCTATTCTTTGGGGTAGAGAGATTGTTGAGGATGTTCTACCAACTCTTGTTGGGATAATCGAAAAATACAACGTTGATATTGTGATAACAAGTGAATGTCGTCTGTTAGAAGAATCTATGAATCAAGCAGTCCATTATAATACGATTGCTAAATGGGTTAATCATGACCTCCACATCACTCGAGACCCCACTGGATTATTCTCTCATGTTCTATCTTCTAAAGGCGATAGTGAACAGGAAACAGCCATTCTAAGAATGAATGATACAGGGATTTTGAATGTACTACCAACAATATTGTCTTCTACCTTAGAAGGAGGTGTATATTGATATGTTTGGAAAAGGAATGATAAAGTTAGTTGGATATGCCATAGCTGGAGCCATTGCACTAATAGCAGGAGCTGAATTGCTGTCCTCTGTTGTTTCCATAGTTCTAGCTTTTCGGTTTGGTAATCCACTTCCATTACTAGCTGTGATTCTAGTGACAGTTTTTCTCTTATTTATCACAGGGCGTGTTTCTAAAGAAACGCCAGCACAGATGGTGCTCCTAATTTTAAGCTATGTGTCAACAGGGTACCTGATTGTTGTCTGTTTTGTGATTGTTCTTCCCTATTCTTTAATCGTTTCAATTCTTACAGCTGCAGTGATTGCAGCTGTCAGCTCCTTCCTTCGAGATTCAAAACAAATCACGCATGTGATTTCTCAGATTAATCACCAACTCCATATAACAAAACGAATAGTAACAGTAGGTGATAGAAGCTCTCTCAGACCTAATTCAAATCAGAATATCCTACTTCTTGAAGAAGGTTCTCGTAATAAGTTGTTCCAGCTCATGAGAGATAGACCTCTCTTACCGATATCTTACACACATTATGTTGGCTGCGACGTTCTCTTCATAATCGAAAGTAGTGATTCAGTAAAATTCGATCGTATTATGAAATTATTGAGAGATTATGACATACATACAATTGGTCCTGCATCTCAACTTCTATCAGAAGCTATTCAGAAGGTTCCAGTTATTGACTCGAGACACGGTCTGAATCTGGATGATTACCGTATGACCAGAGATGATATAGCAATTACTAACTTACTGGAATCATGTCCACCCCGGTTAACAGTCTTTCCAACTACGACAGGTCTTGTCGCTCTTGTGCCAGATATTGAGGCTCCTGGACTCAATCTTGAGCCCATTAAAAGAGGTCATGAACAAGAAGTACTCCTTCAAAGAAACTATGGTCAATTACAGGAGGTTGAAAAACAAGTTGAGAGCACCCCTTGAGTCCATTAAGGAGATTTCAGAACCAATTATCCACTTGACTCCACGTATTCTGCATAATACTCTTGGAGGTCTCTTATCACCCGCTCAGATAAGCCTCTTTCATAGTTCTGAACGAGCACCTCTCAGTATACTTGCTCATTCAATCGTTGTTTCTGCTGCAAGAATGAATGATACAACTTGTGTATATCTGGATTCAGGAAATAACTATAGTCCTTCTCTTGTTCGTTCACTATGTACATCTTCCATCGAAACCTCAAATATCTCACAGAGAATCATCGTGGGTCAGGTCTTGGGATTGGATGATGTTGTGGATAAAATAACAATGTTGAAAGAAATGGAAAATGTCCCATTAATAGTACTCGATAGTCTAACAGGTACATTGAATCTTACTGATAATCCAGGAACAAAAAGAAGACAGAGAACTCTCTTTGGGGCATTAGACTCAATACGTCATCTCATCAATACTCTTGACACACATATTATGATTACAGATCATTCCTCTCAAAACTGG
Source organism: Candidatus Thorarchaeota archaeon (assembly GCA_004524595.1). Next base: position 22,800 of record SDOA01000008.1, read on the forward strand.
TCTTCAGGTATACCTCAACCAATCGGTGGAAACGTACTCTCTCACGCAGTTGATAATGTCATTCTTGTGGATCGACTTAGAACAGGAGATGATCTGTTTCGTATCCTCATCGAACGCTCCACTCTATCTTCACCACAATCTGCTGTGGTCATACGTATTGGAGCAAGGGGAATCCGTAGTATCAGGTGATCTTTGTTGGGAGTAAAAAATTGGACAGATGAAATTATTCCTTGGAAATGGAAAGATTCTTCCGTAATATCGCCTGGTACCATTGCAATAGATGTACCGAATTATCTTACACGTCGATTGGCTGTAATTCGTGGCAAATCTCAATCTGGTAGGATACCACTAATGCACGTTCCTCTTTTCATCAATCTAATTAAAGCCACACTCAGTTCAAACATACTTCCAGTCTTTATCTTTGATGGTCCCCCTGAGTCACGAAAACGGTCTCCAAATCCAGAATTGATTAGACATGCTACCGACCTGTTCAAGATCTTTCAGAATGAGGCTGATCCATATAACGAAATGATTTCTTCTCAGCTCTGGAAGAGTCCAGCCTTACGAATGTATTTCGCTGCTGAACATTTGAGAGAGCTAGGAAGGATTATCGGTCTTCCATCAATTACTGCTCCTACAGAATCTGAAATGTTAGGTGCTGTCTTATGTAGAGAGCAGCTGGTTGATTCAGTTGTTTCGAATGATGCTGACGCACTTCTTTTCGGCAGTCCTCATGTCACTAAACAATTACAGCTCTCTTCAAAAAGGATTCTTTGTGTTACTTTGAGAGATTTAGAAGTGCATCTGCAGCTTGATTTTGAAGGGCTTAAAGATTTAGCAATCATCTGTGGTTGTGATTTTCACAGAGATGGTGTGAAGGGCATTGGACCTAGACGTGGAGCAGCTCTTTTACAAAAACACGGGAGTCTTGAAGAGCTATTAAAAGCACGGGGTTATTCATCATTAGAACGACTTGACTTCCTTCGAGCGAGAGAGGTGTTTGATGAAGCACTCTATCTATCCACCAGTGGTTTGCAGCTGAAATTGAACCCTCCTCTTGTTCCGAAAATTCTTCGCGCTCTGGAAATTGTTATGTCTAACGAATATGCTGAAGATATCACCTTAAAACTCACTTCTCTGTGGCGGCACTTTGGTAATCATCAAACGAGTTTAGAACAATGGCTTTGAGTTAAAATGACAAATACCACGGGTCTTTCCACTTTTTTGTCTTAGTATCTCTTAATTTGTTCAATGCTGTCATCCTATATGCTTTGGTTGCCCTCTGTCTTGCAATAAACGAATGAGTGGATAATTCAGTCATAACATCTCCAAGAATTCCACCAACGATATCTGTCTGTTTTGCAGGCACTCTAGCATGAGCGACGATGTGATTAGAATCTCCAATCAATATTCTTGCAAATGGGAGAATATTCTGCATTGAATGCACTAATTTATCTCTCGATCTTCTGTCATAACAATGTGATACTGCAATAAAACCATCAGATAAGCCTACAAGTTCTAGAGCAGGTAGATGAACCATTCTTAAAGTCTGATTCATAATCATCTGTCGAAGCATGCGATTTGCAGTTCTTTGAGGAAACGTTACTTTTTCCAAGAACCATTTTCTTTGTGTTCGTGACATTGGAATACTCCACAAGAGAGTCAGCAACTCTAGTTGTCGCTTTGTAAGATCTACTGGATCGTCATTAGATGTCGCAGTTGATCGACTGATTAAATCTCTTGATTTTTTCTTAACGTTAGAACCAAGATGAGATTTAGAAGACCACTTTCCCAGTTTTCTATCAAAAAGTTCAAGGTTCAATGATAATATTTCTTCTTCAACGACAGCCTCGTAGGTCCCTTTTTCATATGACCTGAGATTTGGCCCTTTCGACCAATTTGGTTCAATATGTACAGTGCATCCTCTTATATTCTGTTCTGCAAGTATCATGCGTTGAATTAATCCATCTGACAGGACTCCTGGGCGTTGTCTTGGTGTGAAAATGTATCGATATCGTAATCCCAATTTTCTGAAGGTCGGTAAATATTGTTCGACAAGAAGTGTTTCAAGCTCTTTAACTACATAAAATGCTGTTCTCCCATCTATATCTGATACTTGTCGAAGGTCATCAGCGATTGGTCTGTTTGGGTCCTCGGTATTTGATAGGATTGAACAGAGACCAAATAGTGGTGAATAATTTAGAATGTTGAACTCATTTCTTAGGTTTCTTAAGAGAGCTTCATGAGAATACGCAAGTGGACCGTCTGCTCTTAGAGCTAGTATAGGCCAATGCGTAAGAGCTCCTCCTTGGACATCTATCTCTTTTTCAAGACGTGTACTAAATCCTTTAATTATTGCAATCTCTTCAAAAACAATTGTCTCGAGCTCCTCTTTACGATCTTTCAGACTCCTTCTTTTATTTCTCGATATCTTCTTCCATTCGTCAATCCTAGCCAAGTAAGGGTCTTTCGATGAAATTCTATCTTTGTTTTGTTCTTGACTGAATACCTGATTAATGATCCTCTCTGCTTCTTCCAATGCTGTTTCCATAGCATTATCAGATTCATCTACTAATTTCTTCATTATTAATTCTAAAGCCCTGACTCTAGCTTCAACCAATTCTAGATACCATATGTTGTACAGCCAAGAAATCTGTTGGTTAACTGTTCGAGATATTGAATGTAACGTAAGGATTGCAGCACTAAGCTCATCAAGTCCAGGAATTAATACTGGTAATTCAGTTAGTTTTGGGACTTCATCACTTATAATACGACTAAATGGATAGGTAAGGCTATCTCTCTCACTTGGCAAAATAGATTGTAATTGCTCGTTAATAGTTCTAGCATCCCTGACTTTTGAAGAGTGCAATAAGTGATTCAACGTTTCGAGGATCGTCGCATCCAAAATGTGTTCGTCTTTTCGATAATTTAACACTTCATTTAGAGTTGTTATGCTTACAGGTTCAGAAGATAATGGATGCAGTTTGAATGTCCTTTCAAACAAAGTTTCGTCAAGATCATACTTTGGTAGTTTCCAATTTGCGTAGCCTGTGATTAACATCTTTAGTATATTTTGATCATTAGTTTTCCTATCATGTTTAAGCCATTCTATTGGATCTTGAATTTTTTGAAGAGTGGGCTCTTTTTTCCTCTTTCTTTTATCTCGCATAGCCATTTTCACTCCTCTAACATCATTGTATTATTTATGACTATATCCTCTCTTAATCAGATAGGTGCTTATTAGTCTGAACAAATACTCTAGTATATGAGGCAGAACCAGCTCACTCTTGTTACAGGAAAATCAGTCACTATCGATAATTCGTTGATGTTTAGTGATACCCTCACAGAAAGCCTATGGGATACAGTAAAAAACCATACCCTTCATATCATCCTACGTGAGCCAGCATTATTAGAGCTTGCACGACGTAAAGATCCCGGTGTCATTGCCTTCTGTGATATCTTGATAAATTCCGAAGATCAAGAATCCTGGTTCTCTGCCTTGAAAGCTTTAGAAACACTAAACACATACGATGCTGCTCAACGATTGTTAGTTCTTGGCGGTTCATCAAGCACAACTGATAGAAAGATAGTGTTGGGAGTGTTGGCTAGAATTCTCACTTCTTCACATCGAGAGAATTTCCGGCGTTTGATCCGTTCCATAATTTCTCCTGGTGAATTAGATGTTTCAGAATGGTCTCCAATCGCTTTGCGGATGCTTGAATTTGTCTGTTCTGAGAAAGGTATCGACCTTGTATATCCACCTCTCTCTGATTATCAAATCCAATTGATGACCGCTGAACAAGAATCTGTCGAATCAAAATAATCGAAAGATCTTCATTTTTTTGCATTTCGGTACTTTTGAAAAACGAAATAAAGAATCATTGCTCCATAAATTACTATTAGAGCTCTCATATAACTTATTTGGCATTTTGTGACAATCAATAATATGAATAACCCATAATAACCATTGATGTAATGCTTCTGGGCTCTACCAAAATATTACGTACACTCCCTGCATTGTATATACTGAGAGAACGATGAACTTAGACCATCATATTGAGAACTCAAACAATCAAGAGAGGTGCGTTAATGCAATTGCCTGCTGACATCATCACATTACTATTATCAAATCTACTCTTCTCTTTGAAGATAGCTCCTCTAGTAGTAGTAACAGCTACATTGCTTCGATCCCTATTGCTACTATCAGGCAATAAACGAGCTTTCAAATCTTGGACACGCAATGCACTGCTGTCAGCAGTGACAATCATATTTCTGCCTGGTATGGTAATAAATACTGGAGTGAGATATGCTATCTGTTCGCTGTTTCGAATAGATCTTGAAGGCGTAGGAGCAGGGAGTACCTATGCAGAGTTGAATCTCTTTTTGAAGGTAGATTCTCCACCAAGGGTCGCAATACTAATCTCGGCTCTCTATATCAGCACAGTGGCTTCTGTGTTCATAGGGTTTGCACTACTATTCCTCCCTGTTGTGCTTTTTGCAGGAGCTCCAGTTTTGCTATTGTGTTGGTATCTCTCCCTTTCTGTTCTATTCAATAGTTCTCTGCGAGGTGGAGATGTATCTCTTCTAGGTGCAGCTCTTCGAGGGCATCCTGGAAGAGGAATTCTAGAGTTAGTTATTGCACTATCAGTGCTTATTGTAATCTATAGTTTTGTGGGGGTAGGACTATGAGAGAATATAGAAGTTGGATGACATCATTGTCCCGGGTCGACCCGATTTTTCAACCACATCCCTGTTCTGAACGCAATAAGGTCTGTTCCCCTATCAGTAATTCGACCTTAGTCCTACCGAGAGGTCGACCCGTAGGACACCCAATTCAATGTGTATCAAATAATAAAGGAGGTCTCAAAAAGAGATGAATCGATTTATTCTCACAATTCTTCTTGCCGTTCTCATTCTTGGAATCTACGACTTACAGGTACCAATTTCACCTACTTCTTCAATTGTTTCTGACACAGTAGTTCTCACTGATTTAGCCAGTCCTTCTTCTGACGCTGGAATCGTTATTCCTAATAATCCATACATCATCATTGAACTTGAATCGAGTATTATTCCTGCAAGAGGACATGATTGGTCCAGCCTCTTAGAATCGATGGGAATTACAAATGTCCTCTTGTCGACCTCAGAATTACTTTCAAATCCAAGTCTTATTAGAAACGTACCCGCATTGATTATTGATGGTAGCTTGGGTTCATCTTATGGAAACGAAGTCCCACCTGATGTCATTGAGCTTCTCATTAGAACAGATGCACCTCTTGTTCTTACAGGGAACTCTGTTTGGTTGTTACACCGTTTGACTGATCGATGTCTACCCTCTTCGGCTGCCCCTGTAGCGACAGCTCTGTCAATTGAACCAGAGTATTCAGGGGCAGTCTTCCTTACAAGACCAAATTCGTTGACAATTGGTAATGCACTCTCAAATGAGATAGGTCTCATGTTACCTCTCTATGAATCCCAGACACCAATGTCCCGGCTCGTGAACCTAACTGGAAGCTCTGACTCAACTATTGCACCACTCAAATACGATTCGTATCCTTTGGATCTGTTTCTCTTTGCTTATGAAAATCCATCAATGCTTACAGCCACTGGCGTAGATCTATTTGAGAATCTTATTGCTTTCTCTGCATCAGTAAGAGAGACAAGTACAGCCAACGCTATTGCATCTTTACAAACATCAGTAGGTGATGCTCTTGCTGGTGGTTTTAGATATATGCATAGTCCATCTATTAGCTCGACTTACTATGCTGTTCACAGCGCTAATTCGTTACTTGAAGGTTCTGAATGGACAAGTTGGGTTATTGAGAACTCTCCTCTTGTAAGAGATATTCTAAACACTCTTTTATTGGATTATGGTTCTGAAACTGGTTTTAAGAACTCTGAAACTGAGGCATCAGTAAATTGTCGAAGCACTGCACAGGGGCTCTATCTAATAATTGCAATGGGTCTTAGTTCAGAATTTGCTGTAAGCGAGATCGTGTCTTATTTGAGTTCAAGACAAGACATCGATGGTGGTTTTGAAAATCACATTACGACAACATATCATGTGACAGAAGCTCTCTATCTCTCTTCAAATCTAGCAGCCATAGATACCAATGAACTTGAGTTATGGCTAAGAGATCTTGTTATTGATGGCACGAAGACATCTAATCCTGACCTGTGGGGTGCGATTGGTCCTAATCCCACCAGCACTTCAGCTCGAACTAATTATGCCGCAGAATACCTCAGGTCTCTTTCATTTATTGGTAAAGCACATCCAGATCCGTCTAAGATGACAAGTTGGATTCTTACGCGTACATCTAATGGCGATGGTTCATTTAGAAATTCTATTGGATTAGACGAAGAAGTCATCACGGGAACTGCATCTGCTCTGACTTGTATGCAGATACTTGGTACCCTAAATGAAGCCAATAGAACTGCCAGTCTGAATTGGCTTACCAATAATCAATTAGCTTCCGGTGGTTTTGGAATGAAATCACAATCTAATGATATTGTTGCAAAAGTTCGTGAGAGCTCCCGCGTTGCTCTCTGTCTAAATGTTTTAAGTGAAACTGCAGAATCTCTCACAGAAGGCATTACGCAATTCATAGATCTAATAACGACAGAAACCAGTTTTGAAGCAATGGATTTGCTTCCCTCTCTTATGTGGACCCATTATCTCTTAGATGCGAGTAGACTTGTACATGCCTCTCCTGTTGTGGATCTCCACCTTGCTGCGGAGTATCTTAATGGGTTTGAAACAATGACAATCTATCCCTATTGGAGCAATCTTACGACCACGAGTGCGCCTGAATATACTACAACACAATATAGAACAAAGAGTGTATGGGTTCAATATTTTGGGGTCTCTTCAGCAAAATCTCTTGGCATTGAGCTCAGTCCTTCAGTGGTTTCTGATATTCTCTTGTTCATCACTCAGAGTCAATATGCAACTGGTCATTATAGACCAACTTCATTCATTGGGACTGCTCATATGCAACACTCTGTTGCAGCGATAGAGACCCTGTATTTACTTGATGAGTTAGATACCATTACCTATCGCTCCGCATTAGAGACCTCAATTCTATCGGAGTATCAGTCTGGAACATGGAGTTCAGTGGGATGGACTCTAGAACCTTTTGCTGGTTCAAAAGCAATGATTGATTATCTGTCCACAAGAGCCGCACTTCGTCTGGATTTGCTGACTCCAACAATGGCTTCTGAAATAGCATCCGCGATTGAAGCACGAGTTCAATACAACGACCTCTTAGCATTGAGCATGGATATTGCAACACTTGCTTTACTTCAATGTTCGGATCTCTCCTCTTCTGTAGATATTGTTGATACATCAATGGTTCTTAGTGCCTTGAGGTCATCGCCTTTTATCGATGGATGGTTTAATACTACTAAGCCTTGGCAACCATTATACACACAGAGTGTTCTGAAGATGGTATCCATTCTTGGATTGAGACTTCAATTATCAGATATCTCTGGAACTGTTTTAACTGCATCATCGAATCTCATTGCTGAGCTAGGTTCAATGCTTGATATATCAGTAGCAATCACTTCAGATATCGATGTGCATTCGGTAGTTGTGAACGCATTTGATAGTTCAATCTTATTTCAGAACGTAGGAGATTTAGATACACTTACTCTAATGATTCCCTCTGATAGTGATTTGCTTGGTCACTGGAATATTTCAATTATGGTCATAGACTGGGGTCTCTCAAGAGATTTCCATCGATTATCTGTGACAATTGAAGGAGGTCTCCAGGGATCTCTCAATTTGGAGACTCCTATTGTAAAAATGGGAGAATTCATTAATGGTACGGCATTATGGTCCTTAGCTAGTGGTGGAGATGTTGGTCTTTCACAAGTTACGATTCGTCTAGGTGAGTTTCCAACTTATTATCAGTGGAATTATGAAGAGACCTCGCCTTTCAGTTTTTCGATCCCAAGTGATGACTTTGCTGCAGGAACATATAATCTTACGATTACAATTGCTGTTGATCATTGTGAGTCACTGATTCTTTCTGACTATGTTGTCATTGCAGAACCTAACCCTACTTATATTCAGGCACTCTCTGAGCTTAATGGTCTTGTTGACGATATATTGTGCATAGACTGGTCGTTGCATTTCCAAGAAAATGGGACCATAATTCCTGGACAAGTTGTTTCCATATCCATCAGCGATAGTTATGGTACAGTCATCTTTTCCAGTGAATTGATCTCAAGTACCACAAATTGTTCATTCAACTGGATTCCGGACATGAGGGGTGATTTTGATTTTGTATTGGCTTTTGTTGGGAACAACACATTAGAAGAATCTTTAGCACAGGGGACCATTTGTATCCTTGAAGAGACTGATATCTCGTGGTTTAGTACAGGTTTTCATGAACAGTATTCATCAATTTTAGTTACAATTCAGCTTACGGGGCAATCTGGTGTATATCTTGATAGCTATGACATTCATGTTTTTGGTACTGCACCTTCTGCTGAAACGATACTTGATACTATCATAACTACAAATGGTACTGGTCATGTTTCATTCACAATTATTCTTTCTGAAAATGGGTTTTATCTTCTTCAAGCAGAATTTGTAGAAGAAGGATATCTATTAGGTTGTTCAGGTTCTAATTCTATCAATTCATGGTCTGTAAGTAGTCTTGAAATAGGGGGTCTTACCGATGAAGAACCTCTCGGTGAAATGAATACTATCTGGGCTCAGCTTGTTGATAGTGCTGAGAATCCGATTATAGGCGAACAGGTTGTTCTTCGAGTACTCTTGCTTCCGACAACTATTGTCAGCGAACAGATTATTATTACGAATTCGTCTGGTTTTGTCATAATGCAGTGGGAGCCAAGTTCTGTAGGCGAATATAAAATTGAAGCAATATTCAATGGGACTCTATCAAGATCATCAGCAATAGGAGGTTTTTATGTTGAAGTGGTTGTTGCTGTCTCTCTCTCCATAAGCTATTATTCCTCTCCTGAAGTTGGAGTCCCAGCATGGATCCAAGTACTAGCTACAGATCATCTACTAAATCCCATTTCTGGTCTAGTCATTACTATTATTGTTCAAGATCCAGGTGGAACTGTGGTCTACAGCAATACCTCGACAACATCTGGTGGAATTACTACATTTTCTTGGATCCCCACTGTCAGAGGTAGTAATACAATTATTACGACATCAGAGAAACAGAATTGGTATCAAAATAGCAGCTCCATGAGTAGTGTGGGAGTTTCAGAAACACCCTTACTTGTGATTGATATTCCTGGGGAAATGATTGCACCTGTAACAAATTCTGTTATGATTACATTGTTGGATAATGCATTAAATCCAATCAATGGTATTACCCTACACGCATTAATCACTCTCAACGGGGCAATACTCTATGATTCAAGTGATATCACGAATGATGAAGGAGTCATTGACCTTTACCTGAACTTTTCTGAGCCAGGTATTCTATTTGTTCAAGTAGATCTTGCTTCTGAGAATTGGCTTCTTGAAGTTTCAATAGAAGCTGATGAGATCGTCTTAGCAGCTACTACCATATCTATCACTGTTCCAGGTACGCCAATTGAACAAGGTTCAACCCTTGGGCTTGTTGTAGCTCTACTCGATTATCTGGGTAATCCTCTTTCTGATGCTGATGTTGAGATTACTATTACCTGGAGCAATGGGACCTCAATAGCGTCTTATACTCGAATAACTGATGGTTCCGGACAATGTGTACTTGCACATACTTTCAATGAGGTTGGTGATTTCTTAATTGAAGTGCATTATGGTGGGTATGGGCTTAATGCATCATCTTACAACCTCGTCACACAGAGAGTCTTTACAACACCTAATATGCAATTATTACACAATCCCAGCTGTATAGTTGGAGAATCCACTGTTTTTCAAGTGGCTATTACTGACTCTCTTGGCAATTACATAGTTGGACGTACTGTACACCTTAGTATAATACAGGAAGGAATTGTGGTCTTTGAAGCTCAGACCGAATCCATTAATGGTCTCTCTATAATCACTTGGTATCCATCAAAAGGAGGATTTGCTGAAATCACGCTACTCCATGTTGGTAATAGTTACTATCTCGCTAACTCTATTGCATCATCTCTCTCTGTTCTTGAATTAGTAAGTGGTACCTTAGATGTTTCTCCTTCAGAGATTGACCTCTTTGATTCGACAACTTTTGTGTACACATTAAATACAGTTTCTCCCACTGCAGGAGTCACTATCCGTTTTGAGGTACTAGGCATGGACCTTGTCCCAGTTTGGATAATGGATGCAATGACAAACTCATCCGGCGTTGCCTCAGTAGACTACACGGCAAACGAGGCACATGGTGTTTTGCATGTGAATGCAGGTCCTGTGAGTGAGGAATTCTTAATTGGTGGTGATACTCAAGAACAGCTCGTTGTCAAGACATTTTGCAATGTCATGGTCAATCTAGTTCCATATCCTCCTGCAGTCAATTCGATTATCAATATCTCCATAGCGATAGATGATGACCTCGGAAATCTCGTAAGTGGTATTTCTGTTACAGTATCTGCCTATGATCCCTATGGTCAGCAGATTAAACTTGGACTCTGGACAAATTCAATCATAGTTACTGTGAATAATGGTATTGCTACTGTTCAGTTTAGTCCTACACTGGTTGGTCTACATACAATAACTGTGACTTCCTCTGGATCAGTGTCAGTTCATGGCTTCTCGAGTTCTACCCATCATACAATATATTCTGTAACACAGCTCCAATTGATGCTCTCGACACATGATCTAGAAGTTGGGGAAACACTCGAAGTTTCTGCACGGTTAGTTGACCATAATGGGAATCCAATGGTTGGAAGAAATGTATCATTTCTTCTTGATGGGCCTGGAGCTAGTATGATTGGACCTATATGGTTGGTCACAAACTCTTCAGGCTTTTGCACTTGGAATGTAGATATTGATGATGAAGGTCTCTGGTCCCTAGAGACCGCGTTTGTTGGACTTGGTGTGTACCTGCCAGCAAGTGCTTCTGAAAATATTGATGTGAAATATGGTACGGTCGTTGAACTACTTCTGGTCACAACTGAGGATATTGTTGCAGGCATAAATAATGCCGCGTTTTCGATTCTGCTGGAAGATTCTGGTGGGACCCCGCTTGAGGGATTCTCAGTGTACTATGAAGTTCACCATGAGACCTTAGGATTGATCATTCAAGGTAGTCTTATTCAGGCAGGAACAGAACCAATGATTCTGACTCTATCCTTGACCCGCATGGGATTCATCATACTCATTGTATCTTTCAGAGGAACAAGTCACTATCATGCATCAAATGCAGCTCTTGAACTCTGGGTCTTTGGAACTACGGAGGTCATTTTAGACCTTCCGAATAAGATCGACATGGCTAATGAAAGTTCGATTATTGCCTGGGTGGAAGATGAGGTTTCTTTGGTAATTCTACTTCAAGAGCTAGATATCGGTATTGAATTAGAAGGACCTTATGGTTCCGTAGATTTGACAAATAGGACCTTATGGAATGAGAACTTCATTGAGTTATTCACAGCAACTCTTCCTGTTGGACGCTATACTTTGACAGTCACCATAGCTCCAAGTAGTGAGCGGATAGGATGTATCAGTATCTTTGAATTTGATATTACTAGCACTATCACAGTAGAAGTTGACCGAGATGGCATCTCAGGAATAATCTCATCTCCACACTCATTGACCTTCTTCCTACTTAACTCTCTCAATGATTCTGTTGATGAATTGAATGTCTGGGTCAGTCTCTACGATCCCTTTGGTCGTGAGATATACGGTAATCCTCTTACGACAAGGACTCTCCTGCCTTCGGCAGAAAACGGAGTTGAGATATCATGGACTCCAACTCTGACAGGAGAATACCGTGTATTATTTGACTATGAAGGTGATGAATTCTATTGCCCTTCATCTATTGAGGTATTTGTTCTTGTTCGCTATATGAGTTCAGTCGAAATAGTAGCGCCTTCCATTACGGAGTTCGGCGAGATTCTACCCTTGTCTATCACTCTCAACGGGGCTGTAGGAGGTCTTAGTGCAAAGACCGTTACAATCATTGTGTCTATGAATGGTCTGATTGAATATGAAGAGAGTGTGATGACAGGGAGTCGCGGGATAGTCAGCCATAATATCGTAGGTCTCATGGCAGGTACCCATATCATATCTGTATTCTTTCTAGGGTCAGACACTCAGGCTCCCTGCATGAGTGAACTATTGGTAGATGTCACTCCAATCGTTGTAGTTGTTATAGATAATGAAAGGAGTCTCTACGTTGGGAGGAACTGTAGTCTAAGCTTTTCATTGAGCATTCTTGGAACACAGAGCGATTGGAATGGCACTTTAGATGCAGTGTTAATTGATCCCACTCATGAGATGATTGGTAACTGGAGCTTTATGATTAATCCACATTCTGTACTGACTATTATGTTCATACCTGCAATCGAAGGAACGTATTCTCTGAATCTGACAGTGTTTGGTCTTCCTGTCATTGCAAAAGAGACTTGTCCCTTGGCGGTTGCAGTAGTACATGAATCTCTTTACCTCCTGTTGGATGCTGGAAATACACCTCTTATAGGCGGATTTGGAGTGCTCTCAGTATTGGGTATTATTGCAAGGAAAAAGATGAAGAGTGTCGTTGGTTCATTACCAGGAGAATGGAAGGAGTGACATCATGTCCTGATCTGACTCAAGAATCCTGAGATGTCATCATCCCATGTGCCGTCTGGCTGAAGTAATCTCTGATAGAGATTGTGAACATATCCAACATATGCCGTCATTCTATATCCCTTAAAGATGAGATTGTGTTCTTCAGCTCTTGCTGGTAATTTTGCGAATAATTCAAGTGCTAATTCTTCTGGAATCCTACATAAAATATAGCAAATTTGTTTATCGTTCGATATCATCACTGTTGCACTTGGAAAATATCTAAGTGAAGACCCGGCTATTGCATTTAGTTGAGCTAAATCTCCTCTAATTTCAATGCAAAAGGATATCAATCCAGAGAAATAAGATAGATATTGTAATTGAATAATACCCGCATCAATTAATTCTCCAAGCTTCTTTTTAAGACCTCTACTATTCAAATGTAGGAGCTCATAATAATTACCAAGCTCTAAGCTTTGAAGATACATTCCTAATGATGCAAAATCCAAAACTTTTGCTTCAATCATATCTGGAATCCGAACGAAGCTTTCAGTATTAATATTGAATTCTCTATTTAGCTCATTTGTTTTCTTAGAACTAGAAATCGATTTAGTTAGTTGTGTCAGATTCGTTTTCCATCGCCGGTTTTTAACATCATATAAGTGGTAATTGACAGTTGATGTTGACCAATCAACTTGGGCTATATTAGGTTTTGAGCGCATTATTCTTTCAGATGCTGTTAATGGCATTACCATCATCTGAATAAATGGAGCGTTCTTCTCAGGATTTCCAAGTCGCGCACTCAAAGCTAGATGTTTATGAGGCCACCTATGAGTGTTACCGATGTATACCATTTTCGTAAGACCAATTTTTTGGTCTTGAACATAACCACGAAGCATTATTCCATCTCGAACTAAAGAAAACCTATTTAACCATGCATCACGGGATTTCTTTGCATCGTATCTCGTAATTGGAAGCTCAGTTATTACATCTTGATTTTTATTTAATCTTGCAGCAATAACTGCTACTCTCTTTTTTTGGTCTGGAAACATACTCATTAGTTTGTACCATGTCGAAGTCCACAAATCACTATTAGAGGGAGTCGGCTCTTTTCCGTCTTGAATGAGTTTTCTCTCTCCCATTATCATAAGACGTACATATTGCGGTGGTTCGATACCCTCAAGAAGACATTGGATATGTCCAATTAAAAGAGTGTGTAGCAATGGCATCGACTGGAACTGCTTTCTCATTGCAGCTTGAAAATCCAGTGGATCTACTTTGGGAATCTTTAAGTTAATAGTATATGCAAGAAACGCCATTAGTTCAATCCGAATTTCCTTAGGATATGATTTTGGAATTAATTGGTTCATTGTTTCTCTCATTGCTGAGCCACGTTTGAGATTTGGTACGTTGATTCCTTGCACCAATTGTGATAATTCAGCCCAAGACGGAGGAGATCCATCAAGCAATTTTTCAATTATTTTTGTATCATTCAGGGATATCGTTTCTCTCACAAGCAATCTGTTGTAATTCTCCCAATCTGTCTCCATCAGGAGTATGGCTGCTTCATAGTTATGGATTGGATGAAGCCTCAACAGATTTCCGGACAAAACATCTACAACTGACATTAGATAGTGCTTTTCACCTATAATCTCTTGAACTGAAAACAATGCCTCAGAACCTAGCTCTGATAGATGTTTTACCCACCTCTTTGAACTAGGTGGATACAAATCGTCTTGAGATTGGACATCAATTGAATACTTCTTTAAACAAGATATGGGCGAAAATCTGATTCTATTTTCAATTATACATACATTTTCTTCTGATTTTGAATCTTCTATGAATCTAAACTCAATATCTTGCTTACTGAGTTTTAAGTCATTAATCCCATCAATTGTAATTTTTGGTCCTTCAGTCGTGTACGAAATTTTCCCTCTATGAACTTCATTACACAAGTAAATCACTATTGGAAAAGTCATCTGCATCCTCATGAATAGCAAGTGAAAGTCTGATATTTGTATAGTGCTATTGCGATAATTCTATTATAATGCAATAAAATATCTAATTATAAAAAAAAAAGATAATACCAATGTAACTGCGAAGGATTAGAGTGACATTGGTATACCTTTGTTATTGTTTACCAGGGTTCGACAGGTCTTTCAGGAGGGTATTGTTCATTAGATATGATATCTACAAAACCCCATGGTTCGACAGGTCTTTCAGGAGGGTATTGTTCATTGTTTTTGTGATTGTTGATCATTTTTTATCACGAAATCATATCCACCTACTACTGAACAGAGTCCTAATCAAAATCAATGCTAAATCCTCCTCCCTTTTCACTCAGAAACGTGCATTTACTTCAGATAACAGAGAAAAATACAAGGGGAGTATATTAGGGATGGACCTGACAGTTTTGACCTTAAACTGATTTCTGATAGGACTAGATTGGTGACAACTCTGACATCAGAGTGACAACTCTGACAACAGTATTATCATCAGGCTCGTATGGCATCTGTTGCCTGTGAAATGGTGTTCCCCATGATGTATCAATCCATATCAAAGCTGAGCCTAATGTTACGAAGATAATGAAGCCAAGAAATCCCACAAAGATGACAAATAATGGGTTCCATGGCAACGGACTCACTCTATTTGATAGGGCGATGAGTATACTGACAATTAGAGTCAAAAAGGCTGGTGCGATTAGATATTTTGCTCCATTTAAGAACTGGCGCCTCTTTCTCATTGTCTTCTCATGAAGAATTTTGCGTTGAGAATTATAAAGTATGCTTAAGTATTCGTTTGAATCAAACTTGACTATGAAAGAAGAAGATACAGATCCATACAATGTGTGGAGAGATTATTACTTGGGCATCCAAGGGCTCTTTTACTTTGCCCAAGGAGTCGCTATGGGCGCGCTATTCTTCTTGACTGCTTTTTTGGACTATCTGTCATTGGACGTGTTTGGAAGAATAGTAATCCAAGCGGTGATCTGGGCTCCGTGGTATTTGAAAGTCATTTTTGGACTGCTTTCGGACAATGTACCAATTAGAAAATATGGCCGTCGAAAACCCTACATCTTTGCAGCAGGAATATTGGGTGCTATTGGTTGGATTACATTAGGAACTCACACAGTCTTTGGTGTTCTTCTAATTGCTTCTGGAATACTTGCCTCACTGGGGACGAGTATGTCTGATGCAGTAATCGATGCATTAGCAGTTGATATCACACCTCCTAAAAGGCGTGGGGCAATGCAGGGAGTGTCTTGGGGTTCAAGAGGGCTTGGTGTTGGAATATCTGCTATTGCTGTCGGACTGATGGCTGATCAGAACATCTGGTTCATTATCTACGCAATTCCTGGTATTATCGTAAGCTTCTCGACTTTTCTTGTTCTCTTGTTCAAAGAGAAACCCTTGCCTGAAACATTCAAAGGAGTCAGTATTCCTGAATTCACATATCAATTCAAACAAAGGAATACACAACTCTGTCTAGTCTTTCAGATTTTTGCAGGTGCTGGTCTCGCGATTTTACCCATCATGCAAGTATTCCTTGACGAAGGAGTTGGCTTTGACAACACAACTATCGGAATCATATTCATGGTGTTTTCAGTAGGGATGTTTACTGGTGCTCTTGTATTCGGTCTGCTCGGCGATAGAATATCTGTTAGAACAACACTACCTCTCACAACAGTAATCTATGTTGCCATCATCTTCACAGTCCTGTTCATGAATTTGAGTATAATGCAGACTGCAATGATATTCTTCTTCTTCGTTGGATTTTCTAATGGTGGTTACGAGGCGACGCAGATGAGAATAAGTATGGACTATTCCCCACGGATAGTGAGTGGTACCATGTATAATCTCTACAACTCATTGTCAAATCTTGGACAAATTGCCATTGGCGCAATAGCGATTGCTGCTTTGGTTGAAGTTCTACAATCATACCAGATTGGCTGGCAGGTTGCTTCAGTATTCTTACTGGTTGGTCTCTATATCGGGCATGTCTTGGTTTCAAGATACAGACCTGTAGGGGTGAAGGATGATCAAGATTATCCTTTACCTGAAGTCCCTCAATTTGAAGATTAGGTAGAGTACGGGGTTTTACACCCCGTTCACTCTTTTTAGTTAAAATAATCGTATGAACACTATTCACTCTTGAAACATCGTTGCTGATAGTCCTCATACAAATAGGATCTGAAGACGATAATTGAAACTCTTGGATGATACCTGTCGAAATAGTGATATTACTCACTAAATGCTTCTCTCTATTGCGATGAGATTTATGGGGCTTTATCCATACCAACATTGAAGGTGATGTAATGGTTGACGAAACTCTTGAACTAGCGCAGAAACTCATTAGAAATAGATGCGTAAATCCTCCTGGGAACGAGATGCGAAATATCAAGACAATATGTGAATTTCTCGATAAGAATAACGTTGGATATGAGGTCTTCGAATCCGCATCTGACCGGGGGAATCTTCTTGCGGTCATACCAGGGGTTTCTGATGGTCCAAGTCTTATGTTTGGACCCGGACACCTTGATGTTGTGCCAGTCGCAGATGAGACAGAATGGAGTGTGCCACCTTTTGAGGGTGTTGTGAAAGATCAATTTCTGTGGGGTCGAGGTGCCTTGGATATGCTGTTTCTTGCTGCCTCCCAGTGTGCAGCATTCACAAGACTACACAGAGAAGGATTTCGACCTCGAGGAGACCTCAAGTTACTCTTGGTTTCAGATGAGGAAGAATCAAGCCAACTTGGAACAGCCTGGATGATCAAACACCATCCCGACAAAGTAAGAGTTGATTACCTTGTTTCTGAGCCAGGAGGAGAGCAGTTTGGGACAAATCGAACAGTTCTGTGGTTTGGTGAGAAGGGTCTTGCTCCTCAACGAATTACAGTCAAAGGGAGGGAACAACATGGTTCGATGCCATATCTTAGTGATAATGCCATTGTAAATCTGAGTAATGTGATCCAGCGACTTGTCACGTACAAGTTACCAAGAGACCTTACTTACCTACGTGCTTTTGCGAAGGGAATAGGTTTAGGGGGCATTACCGGGACACTAATGAAAAATCGGATTACTTTTCCAATGCTGCTGAAAATTTATGGTCGAAGAAACCCGAGTGTTGCTAGTTTTCTGCATGCTATTACACAGATGACTTGGTCTCCAAATTTCTGTAGTGGAGGGACTCGCACTAATGTGGTGGCTGGAGAGGCTCATGTTGATGTTGATGTAAGACTACTCCCTGGTCAGGATGAAGAATATGTTTTATATCATATGAAGAAAGCTCTTGGTTCATTAGCAGCTAAGGTGAATATTGAGCCTCTCATATCAGAAGGGGAGAAGATCTACTCTGAAGGGAGTGCGAGTGCAATGGCAGGTCCATTAGTCGATGCAATGAATGCATCGCTCAAGACTGTGATGGGACCAGAGTATGAGTTTGTCCCAATGATGCAGCCAAATGGAACTGACTGTAGGTTCTTCAGACAAGCCTTCGGGACTCAGGCATATGGATTTGTCATTCATGATGAGGTAATGGACATCGCTACAGGACAGAGTCTCTATCATGCTGTTGATGAGAGAATCCCAATCAAATCTATAGATTATACAACTCAAGGATACTATGAGCTTGCTAAACGATTTCTCTCGTGATTAATTAAAGAATTCATTAGTTTGCCAAAAATCAAGAAGGCCGTCAAGTCTAAGCCTCGACAATGTCCAATGACTACCCGACTGATAAGCCTGTCTTGAGCGCAACAGACATCCATTGATAGGTGTCTAATGCTCAAGCTTGCCAATCGCTGGTCAGTTCTTCATGCTGTATTTGTCGCCTTGCCACCTTTGGACCATCTCGGTGGCATCACTCAGCACGAACCAACTGAGTACGCTTGTCGTTAGCGAACTCCTTAACGGCCACTTATACATACATAACCAATTCATATAAAGGCTTCCAAATCGGATATAATCGATAATTCAATTCGAAGATCCACTTTTCATGTCCTTTTTACCTTGTTTTTTACCTTGGAGTTGTTAGAACATAATCAACTCATATATCGTATACTCATCGGTAGACTCATAGGTTGAGTAAAGCCAGCTTAACCCAACAAATGATTGGCTCAGTGAAGAGGGATGGCAAAAAAGAGATTCATTAAGGATATCGATATCCTATTCGACAAAATAAAACCTTATACTTCCCAAGATGTCATGAGTAAATTATTGCAGATTCGCGAACGTTTTATTCATTTGAGCAAGAAGCGACTCGTTAAAATCAATCATAGTATCATGCAACTCCTCTGTGCCAAGTATCTCATCGAGAATGGATACAGAGTAGAGATAGAATACCCACTGAATGGTGGAGTCCTCGTTGCTGACATCTTTGGGGTCAGAGAGAGGATACTTGGGTTTGAGGAAGATCCTAGAGATGCATTCCTAAGTGAGATGCATGGGATTTCTGAAGACGAAGAGACCTTAGTCTTAGAAGTAGAGACTGGATATGTGCCTCCGAAGGGAGCTCTCAATCCTGGTCAATATCGATTGACGAGAATTGCTTCAAAGATAGCTCGATATGCTGGCTTTAGTCATAAATTCAGTCTTGCTACTCCTCACTATCATGTCCTTCAGATTCCTAAAGTGATGTTGGATCCCGTGGGTCACAGAGATAAGAATGAGCTTTCAAATCTCAAGGCATTATGCGACGCACAATATTTTTCGCCACCAATCTTGTTTGATGAACTAGCTACCTCTGAGATTCAAGGGATCTTTGTGGTCAATGTGGATGCCATCAAAGTACTTGAGGTTGATCCTCAATACTATCGAGAGACCGTAATGCATGCTGAAGGAGTTATTCAGATATAATCAAATCATATTGATAACAAAAATGTGGAGGAAGAAAGAATGCCATGGAATATACCATCCCAAGAATGAAATGAATTTCATGAGTATGAAAGTCGAAGGGAGTTTTCTGCGTCTTCTTTTAAATGGACTATCCTAATTGGATTGTCGACTCTTCTCTCATCAATTCTTGATTCATATAAGACTCATAATTGATTAACGATAGACTGGCCTGACGTAGACTCCACTTCGTCTTCTCGGTGTGTAGACTCCAGATAAAACACACAACGCAACTAAGATGATAATTACTCCCATCCCAAGTGGTATGAATGCAAAGATCTCAGGTAAATCCATCGACTCCACTTGACTAAGAGCGTTCAATCCCAAGAAGATGAAAATTGCAGCGAAGATAAGTAAAGCGAGTGCAATACCGCACCTCTGACTCATTGGTAGCTTCAAATCCTGTTTCTTTGGTGTCATAATCAACTCTTCGAATTAGAACTTCTTTTTTACTAATTGCATATGATTCATTGACTTCAAAATAATAAATGAAACATGTGTCTGCATATGATGTCAATGAATCATGAATTTCTGATGCAATAACACTTTAACTAAACAGATCAATCTAACACTTGATTCATGTCCTCCTTACATAATGGATGTCCACACAGCTATTGACTTCGCTTCGGTGGGCATCCGCCCGAATTGGAGGCCTTCACTTCCCGGCAACGCTCATCAGTTTCTTTTGAAGGTCTCCAAGGGCACCTAACTCTGTATTAGTGATTTAGATCTTGAATCTCGAGTATACATGAAAACCTAAAATTGCGAACGGTTTTACAAGCACTTTTAAAAAACGATTTTTTACAAAGAATGGATTTTCCCAAATTAGAAGTACGCCATAGCACTTGCTATCAGGATCTTCAAAGTAATTTGGAATCACTTTTCCTATCTCTAGACCTGCACGTTTATAGAATCGAACTTCTGGATCAAGAGGTTCTCCCTTGTCATTCTTTGCTTCTAGATACTCTTCTGGTGTCATCTTATCTGCGTATTCGCTATACTTTGGAATACGGCCACCAAGTATTCCCCGTTTCAAGTTATTATATATCGCATATCTTCCAACTTCAGCCAACAATTTTGTACCAGTCTTTGGAGGAGCGCTAGGTGTCGCGCTTAGGTCTATTCCGAAAATTGTCTCTCCATTGGGTATGTGGGACTCTCTTATCATACCATTATCTGTTGCTTCTTTCCATGTTGAGATTGCTTTATGAATATTGTAATGTATTCTCTGAAACGCAACAACACCAACGAGACCGTCATTAAACTCAGCAACAAATACACCTTGGGGAAATACCTCTATCCGTGATCTGAACATCTCTTCTGTTGCAGCTTCTCCTGGTGGCCAGGTTTCATGCTCAACTCGAATAATTTCTGGTATATCTTCCACGCTCGCTTGCCGAATACGAACCTTATCTACCATAAAGAAGCGCTTACACGCAATCGCTAATTTGTAGTTTTCTACTATCACTCACATGCAAATATTTCTCATTTCGAGAGAATGATCCCTACACCATAATTTTGGTGAATAATTCTTAAATGACAATAGAATAGGAGTTTGATTATCGCTGCTATCGAGGAGATCTCATGAGAAAGACTTGGCAAGAAAAAACATTTGATAAGGAAGGTTATCCAAAGGTCTTGACACTAAATAGTAATTTTCCGTGTTTCAAAGCTCTGCAGAAGATGGGAGTTCAAGAAGGAGAAGAAATCGTTTTAGTTAATCCTAGTCAAGTTATTGAGGTAATGAAAGCTGTACCAAAAGGGAAACTCATCACCATTCAAGAGATCTGCATGAAGATTGCCAAGGATTTCAGAGTGAAAGGGTGTTGTTCCCTGACTGCTGGTATCTTCATAACAATCGCAGCAAATGCAATGGATGAAGCTATTAAGGAAAATAAGAATCTTGACATTCCCTATTGGAGAACGTTAAAAACTGATGGCTTCTTAAATGAAAAGTTTCCTGGGGGTCTTGAAGGTCACAAGGCACTTCTTGAAAAAGAAGGTCATAAAGTAATTAGTAGAGGGACGAAATATTCTGTTCAGGATTTTGAGAAATTCTTGATTGAATTGTGATTTTTCTACAAATGAGTTCTTGTCATGAGTCTTCTTTTCAAATACACTGTTTGAATCTCTTTGTAAAAAAAGAGTAGGTTGCCCTCTTCTGCAACCTAATCTACGTCTAAACAGTCACGGTAATTTCTTCTGGAGAAATGCTTAGTCTGAGTTTGGAAACTAGTTCTTTGTATCGGTTTCTAATTGTAACCTCAGTGACACCACTTATGCGAGAAATGTCGCGTTGTGTAACTCTACAGTTATGCATTATAGCTGCAACATATATGGCAGCTGCAGCCAATCCTCTAGGGTCTCTTCCAGTAACAAGACCACGAACGTTCTTAGCCCTTTCAAGAATATCAATTGTGGTACATTGTACCTCTGCAGGTAAGTCAAGCTCTGAGATGAATCTAGACACGTACATCTCAGGCGATGAAATGGGCATGCGTATCTTTAATTTCGTCACAAGCATTCTGTAGTGCGCTGAGATCTTCTTCTTGTTCTCCCTGCTGTGTTCTGCAATCTCCTCGATGGATCGAGGTGATCCTCTATGTCTGCAAGCCGCATAAACAGCTGCAGCAGCTGTTGCATCAATACTTCTACTACGCCAAAGCCTTCCAGCAATGAGTTTTCTATACATACGTGCGGCGTGCTCTTTGAGAGCTGGTGATAGTCCAAGTTGAGATGACAACCTGTCAATCTCTGTCATTGCCTGTGCGAGATTACGGTCAAGGCTTGAATGAACGCGTGTTCGTATTTGCCATTTGCGAAGTCGATAGATCTGCGCCCGTTGTTTTGCACTAAAGGCTCCACCTTTTCCATCACGATCTCTCCAATCAATAATTGTCGAGAGACCTTTGTCGTGCATTCCAAGAGCGGCAGGAGCTCCAGTCCGAGAACGTGAATCCCTCTCATCTGACGTGAAAGCACGCCATTCTGGTCCAGAATCGATCCTGTGGTCCGAAAGTACCAACCCGCATGAGGCACAGATCACCTCACCCTTCTCATTATCCCTCACAACCTGCGTTGCTCCGCATTCAGGACATGACATATTCGGTGTCTGTACTATTCCTATTTCCTCTCTTCTTCCTTCTTCTAATGTATTTACTGCTGAATTAACTGCCATTTTAGCACTTATTCCCTCCAATGACCTGGTTCTTGGCGAGGGCCCAGGATCCCTCGGTGGCCTTTGATTGTATTATTACTCTCTTCAATAATATATCACGGTGCCATTGTGATGCCTAGTTTCTGAACGAGTTCTTTATACCGGTTTCGCACTGTCACTTCCGTAACGCCTGCAGCCATTGCTATGTCTCTCTGTGTTACTCGGTGGTCTGTCAAAATACTTGCAATATAAATAGCAGCAGCTGCCAGTCCGCGGGGATCTCTTCCTGTGACCAGTGTCCTGTTCTCTTTGGCCTGTTCAAGAATCTCGATGACTTTCTGTTGAACAATGCCTGGCAGACTGAGCTCGGTGATAAATCTCGGTACATAGTTTGCTGGGTCTGAGATTGGCATTCGAAGCTTCAACTTTTCCACGAGAAGCCTGTAATGTTGCCCAATCTTCTTGCGATTTACTCGTGAGTGTCTTGCTATCTCTTCCAGCGAACGTGGCGCATTTCGCAATCTGCAAGCCGCATAAATTGCAGCTCCAACCATAGCGTCGATGCTCCTGCTCCGTGCAAGTCGTCGAACTATTAGTTTTCTATAGAGTAGTGCTGCTAGTTCCTTAATGCTCTTATTAAGTCCGAGCTGTGAGGATAGTCTGTCTAGCTCGCTCATTGCTTGTGCAAGGTTCCTGTCCACTGAACTGTGAACTCTGGTGCGTATCTGCCACTTTCTGAGTCGGTAAATCTCTGAGCGCTTCTTCGCTGTGAATCGCTTGCCTTGAGAGTCATGGTCTCGCCAATCAATCATTGTTGAGAGGCCCTTATCGTGAATTGCATAGTTAGTCGGGGCTCCTGCTCGTGAACGTGCATCTTTCTCATCCGAAGTAAAGGCACGCCATTCAGGTCCGCTATCGATCCTGTGCTCAGAAACAACCAATCCACAGGAGGCACATATTCTCTCTCCCTTCTCAAGGTCTTGTACGACGTCCTTCGACCCACATTCAGGGCACACAAAACCCGTATCTCCCCTTGATTTTTCTGGCTGCTTTCTGTCAGTCCGTGATGACATGATCTCTCGCTCTCCTCAATCTAACTGGGGTAAGAAGTCAAGTAAGTCTGGAATGGACTTGTCATCAAGTAGTTCTGGATGGCGCAGAAGAACCTCAGAAACCGTTTTCAATCCCCGTTCAGATTCCGTATTATAAGCCTTTCAATACGCTTATATATAAATAAGCATCATTTACACTTATAAATGTATCGTTTATAGTATACACTAAGATATTCTTTTAGGCGCTAATATCTCTGAGGAACTCTTTTGATATAAGCGTTGCGAAAGGGCTGGGCCATGCGATTTCTCTCAATTTTTCAGGTCTTGAATCTCACTCCATGGTCTGCCTCTGTTTCGAACGATCCACCAGATAGCTTTTTTCAATGATTTCCTCATCTTAACCCCTGAGACTGAGGTCTCTCCCGTTTCCAAGTCGAATCTTAACTCACCAAGAGCAGTCCTGATCCGTCCAAGTCCTTCAAGATTGGTCGTAAGACCCATCCCAAGAGCTGTCAGGATCTCATACCCGTAGGCTGTGAGCCAGAGTTCTCGGAGGTCTACTTCATTTCCTTGTACTCCGATCTGAACTTGTTTCATCTCAACCTCTCGAAGATTGATGATCTGTTGTGCACCCTTTGCTATCTCGCCATGCTTGGTGAGTAGTCCTTCTAGCTTGAGACCAGTAGTTGCCTTGTTCTTGTCCACAGCCTTAGCAATCTCGTAGACTAGTGCTTCTCTCACCTGCTTACGGGCAATTTCGATGGGAGTGTCTTCCTGGAGCGAGCCGAAGAGTTCAGACAGGTCGCAGTCGATGAACCCATACTCCTGCAGTCCCAGAGCACAGAGAAGGTCCTGCTGCACCCGCCTGCTTGTCCCGAACTGCTCTGCTACATGACGCAGAAAGGACCACGGATATCCAGTCATCGGTCGCTTGTAGACTGCCTGTTCCTGTCTGAGCCAGGAGTGGATTGCATCGTCACTCTGGAACTGGTTGCTACTCAGCACGAGTATCTGAAGGGAGGCGTAGGAGCTGAGGGGGCTCAGGTCGATGGACTGTATCCTCTTCCACGAGAGATTGATCCCAACAACGTCATCCTCCACCTCCCACTCCAGTTCCTCCATAGTGCCATCTCCTGTGGTATACGTCAGTACAATCGTCATGGCGCCCGTGCCCTCATCTCATAATAATTGAACAAACACCTAGAAAAGCATTCCGCGGTCTCTCTAATGAACTACTATCTTATGTAAAAAGAGAATGACACGGAGCCTTACAGAGAAGTATTCAAAGATGCAGATGTACTTCTAGATAATGATAAAAACATTGAAGTCTATCCTAGGACAGTAAACATGAATGAGGTATTTCTAGTGTTAAAAGATATCAACATGCCCTCTAAGGAGCAGTTGGCAGAGTTCTCCAAGCGGCACCACATTAGAAAACTTGCTCTTTTTGGGTCAATACTTCGTGAAGACTTTGGTCCTGACAGCGACATTGATGTTTTAATTGAGTTCGAAGCTGGACATATTCCAGGACTCTTTGACCTGATGAAGATGGAAGAGGAGCTTTCAAACCTGTTTGGTAGAAATGTTGACTTACGGACACCTCAGGACCTAAGCAGATACTTTCGTGATGAAGTCTTAGAGAAGGCGGAGGTCCAGTACCTTGCATCCTGATGAAACACGGCTTCGTCATATGCTTGATGCAACTTGCGAAGCTCTCTCTTTTGTCTCAGGAAAAAAGCGAATAGATTTTGTATCGGACAGAATTCTTGTCCTAGCCTTGATTCAACTTCTCGAAATAATAGGTGAAGCTGCAAGTGGGATCTCTACCGAATTTCAGAACAATCATCAAGAGATTCCTTGGAACTCTATGATCAAAATGCGCCACAGATTGATTCATGGTTACTTCGATGTTGATGAAGATATTATCTGGAAGACAATAACTAGTGATTTACCCCTGTTGCGAAAGAATCTAGAACTCATTTTGAAAGACTTTGAATAATAATCTGACAATATATCACTGAAACCATTACATTATTTTGAAGCCTTGCGAAAGGGTTGGGATTCGATAAAATCGCAGAATTTTGGGAAATCCTCTCGATTTTTGGAACCACTCATTTGATTCGTTGCTTTATCCTCACTACAGTCCCCCGGTTTATTGAATCAAGCCTTTGTACGTTGCTATTTCAAATATGTTCTCTCGAACTCATCCCAATTCATAGCCTTAATTCCCCACTCACGGGCACTGGCTAGCCGTCCCGCACCAGGTCTTTCAGCAATCACAAGGAGATCCGTTGACTTATTGAGTGAAATGAATTTGTGTCCCTTTCCTTCAATGTACGCCTTGAGTTGTTCCTTCGTATATCCTTCAACTTTACCAGTAACATATACCTTCATAGTAACTCCCATAATCTAGATACCTCAATCAATATTTAAACTCCAACAATTACTTCAAAATCGCACTCTGAAGGCCTGACCTAGTATCTCTTGTTTATGAATGCTTAAATTGTGACATGCTATACCCTCTGTGTAGTTTATAGGTAGAACCTGCCATAATAAGTCTGGAGGATATTTGGGCATGAAGATAGAGAAAAGACCTGTGATTGATATTGACTCCATTACATCGTTGAAATCGGCTGAGGTTGCCGCAAAGAAGCTTCGCGATGCTATTCGATATCACAACTACCGATACTACGTCTTAGATTCCCCAGAGATTACTGATCCAGAGTATGATAGATTGTTTCTGCAACTAGTCCATCTCGAGGAGAAATATCCAGAACTCCGCACCTCCGACTCACCCACTCAGCAGGTTGGGGGCGAACCTCGGGAGGAACTCGGATTGGTCAAGCATCCTGTCCCTATGGTGAGTCTCAAGACCGTCTATGAGGAGGCTGCAGTCTATGCCTTTGATGAATCTTGCAGAAACGATCTCGGGGTCTCTCTGGTTGAATATATTGTTGAGCCAAAGTTTGACGGTCTTGCAGTCGAACTGATTTACGAGGATGGAGCTCTGACAATAGCTTCAACCCGTGGTGATGGTGAGACCGGTGAGGATGTGACTGCTAACATCCGTACTATCAGAGAGGTCCCCCTTGTCTTGCTCCCCTTCGAGGATGAGGAACCACCCAGGAGGCTTGTTGTTCGTGGTGAGGTCTACATGAGCTTTGATAGTTTTAGAGAGTTGAATCGAACCAGGAAGGAGAATGACGAACCTGTCTTTGCAAATCCCCGAAACGCAGCTGCAGGGTCTCTAAGACAGCTCGATCCACGAGTGACTGGACAGAGGTCTCTTCAGATATTCCTCTATAGCATTGTAGAAGCAACTGGTTATGTGTTCAAGACTCAATGGCAAGTCCTTGAGACCATCTCAAAGTGGGGTCTCAAGACCAATGTGGCTCGTACAAGAGTCTGTCAAGGGATTGATGAGGCACTTGCCTATCATCGTGAGATGGACCTCCTTCGCGATGACCTTCCATACGAGATTGATGGAGTAGTCATTAAGGTCAATAGCCTCGCACATCAAGACAGACTTGGAATGCGCACTCGAGACCCGCGATGGGCGGTTGCATATAAGTTCAAACCTCGCAGTGCAACAACCAAGCTTCAAGATATCACAATACAGGTTGGACGGACCGGAAGACTGACCCCGGTCGCTGAGCTTGAACCTGTGAATGTGGGTGGTGTACAAGTGTCAAGGGCAACCCTCCACAACTTCAGTGAGGTTCGAAGAAAAGACCTGAGGATTGGCGATACTGTGATTGTTGAGCGTGCTGGTGATGTCATTCCTCAAGTTGTCGGACCTGTAGAAAGCGCTCGGACCGGAATTGAACGATTATTCAGGATACCTAGTCAATGTCCAATTTGCAGCGGAAAGATCTCTATTAGTCCTGACATGAAGATTGCAGCCTGCACAAACATTAATTGTCGTGCACAGCTTCGTAGGAGAATATCACACTTTGTCTCTCGAAGTGGAATGGACATAGAAGGTCTTGGTTATAAGAGGGTTGATCAACTTATTGCTGCAGGACTTGTGAGCTCTATCTCTGATATCTACTCACTGACTGCAGAGCAGCTCGGAGCCCTTGAGCGCTTTGGTGAACGAAGCTCTGAGAAACTAATTGAAGAGATTGAAAAGAGCAAGAAACATCCCTTTCATAGACTTCTATTTGCCCTTGGCATCCCTCTTGTAGGAACTCAAACAGCTCAGATTCTATCAAGAGAGTTTGGTTCGATGGAGCGACTCCAAAAGGCAACACTGAACGAGTTCCTGAGAATCGATACGATTGGACCTGAGATTGCCAAGAGCATTGTTGAGTTCTTCTCAGATGACAAGTCAAAAGCAACTATATCAGAACTTGCTCACGCTGGTCTCAAGATGTCAACAGCGAAGGGTAGGCAATCAATCACTTCTGGTAAGTTTACTGGACTCACTTTTGTATTCACAGGAACTTTGGAGAAATGGACGCGCGATGACGTCACAGAACTTGTCACCTCGCAAGGAGGAAAGGTCTCCTCAAACGTATCTAGCAAAACAGACTATGTAGTGGTTGGATCAGAACCTGGTTCGAAGCTACAGAAAGCTCAGCAACTTGGAATTAAAGTATTGACTGAAGAAGAATTCTCAAAGACAATCTGAAGTCTCACACATCATCTTCTTGAATGATATCATTTGCTAGAGCTTTGAAAGCCTCCTGAATATTCTCACCCGTATCCAATCTAATGAAGAAGATTGGGAGAAGACGTGTTCTAGCAATCTCTCGAAGGGCATCCATCTGACCTTTTTCCCACTTCCTTGCCTTATCTACAATCATAATTGCAGGTAATCCCCTTCCAACATGGATCTCAATTGAGTCTATGAAGTTAGAGAGCTCCGACGGTAGGTTCTCCCTCTCCGGGTCTGCGCAGTACACAAGACCCGTAAACCGACGAAAGTAGTCACGAGGTTCAAGAGCATTATACAGTTCCCAGACCCAAGGTCCGTGTAGTTCCAGATCTAACTCCAAGGTTGTGATGGCACCATCTTTGGACACTGTAACATGCTTTGTCCACTCATCTTGAGGCCAAGGTTTTTCAAGTGACTCCCTCGCTATCGTTCTAGGGTCAGATAATGTTCTATCTAACAATTTTACACAGAAACTAAAACCTAGCTCTTCGTTTCCAGCTATTAGAATTCTATAAGTATCAGGTCTCGAACTCATATCGCCACCTCCTTTAATATAGTTCTAGAATTGACTACTCTCAAAATAACTAATGACAAAACTTGTTGAAAAGATATTTGGTTATTTTGAAAAGCCCATTCTAGCTGATTTTTACTTCTTTTTTGATATCTTCTCAAGATATTCAGAGAGTTTTTCGATGGTCTGCCTGTTGATGATATGCTCAATCTGACATGCGTCGTTCAAAGCTATCTCTTCGTCAACACCTATGCAACGTAGAAAGTTGAAAATTGTACGATGCCGACGATTCAATCTCTCAGCAATCTCTTTTCCCTTCTTTGTTAAATTGGCATGTTGATACCGATGATATTCAACCATTCCAAGTGAATTCAATTTTTGTAAGGCTGCGGTTACACTAGGGGCTTTGACAGATAGTCTCTTGGCAATATCAGAGGAGGCAGCAGCACCAAACTCATCTTCAAGCTCGTAGATAGTCTTGACATACATCTCTAATGCTTGGGTTAGCTCCAACTCTCCAGCAATTGTTTCACTCTTTGTCATTATTGGCAATCCTCCTCGATTTCACATATTGCTCACCTTTCTCTGTAATGAAAAGAACCCTCCCCAATCGGTCAGTTGACCCACATGAATCCGCTAGGGTACATCCTGAGCAGGAAGTGCTCTGTGTACATTTCTGGTCACTTATACGTAAGTACCCTCTTTTGCAGAGGAGGTCAATCATGTCATCAAGGGTTTCAATCTGAACTCCCACCTGCTTTGCAATCTCTCTCTTGCTAGTAATACCTTCATCCACAATTATCTCTAGTATTTTGGTTATCACCCAACAACTACCTCCTTCGTCTTTGGTCTTAATTTATTTCGAAGATTTCCTAATACCCAAAGTGCTCCTGTTGAAGTCATAAGAATGATAAACATCCAGAATGAGGGTGTGATATCATTGGAAATATTCCATTCTATCCAGTCATCATACCCCAACGCCCATCCCATTGTGTTGGTGATAATTACCATGACCTGCAAGGCAAAGAGAATTGCTGCAAGAATGTATCCTACTGCGATGAATGCATATCCCTCCTGTTCATCCTTTGAGAGAGGTCGTACTCCTGTAAGAAAAACTGCTGCTACAATGATGAGAAGTAACCCTCCCACAAGATCCGTAAATCCAACAATTAATGGAAGAATACCTAGGCTGACCAGGACCTGAATCAACCCTGCGATTCCGTAAGATAAACCTATGACAAATGCGAGGACTGAAGGCAATGTTCCATCTTCAGGAACTCTTATTGAATCAGAATAATTCCTACCCAATGAGAAGTCCTCCTATGGCGATTATTACTACTGCTACAAGGTAGGCGAGTATCAATTGATAGAGCACAGAGAATGATGTCCACTTCCATGAACCTGTTTCTTTTCTGATAGCACCAATTGTTGCAAGGCATGGAACATAGAGTAGAACGAAGACCATCAATGCGAAAGCTGTCACTGGTGTAATACTTGCGAGTAATGCTGATGCAAGACTCCCTGTCCCCTCAATTGCATATATGATTGAGAGTGTCTGAACTACTGCCTCCTTTGCAATGAAACCAAAGATGAGAGCAGTTACGATTTGCCAGCTAAAGCCTAAAGGCATAAAGATGGGCTCAAAAAATTTCCCAAGAATACTTGCAAATGAACTCTCAACAGAAACCCCATACCCCGCAGGACCAAATGAGGAGAGAGCCCACATAATGAGTGCTCCAACTAGGAGATATGTTCCAGCTGTCTTCAGAAAGAGAAGACCACGATCCCACATGTGACGAAATGAGCCGTGAACGGTGGGTAATTGATATTGTGAGAGTTCCATAAGTAGTGAGGATGATTCTTCTCTGAATAGCACTTTCTTGAAGATGAGTGAGACTATTATTGCCATCACAATCCCTAGTATATATATGAGAAATACCACTGTGCCGGCGTAATTGGGGAAGAAGACCCCCGCAATGAGTATGTATATTGGCAGTCTCCCAGCACATGACATCAGTGGGCTCACCAAGATAGTTGTCAGACGATTAGACCTTCCATCAACGGTTCTCGCAGCCATGACTGCCGCAACACTACAACCAAAACCCAGTAGAAGCGGGATGAAGCTTCTCCCGTGGAGCCCCATCTTCATCATGAGTCGATCCATGACGAAAGCGGCTCTTGAAAGATATCCACTATCCTCTAAGATTGAGATGGCAAGATAGAGGAAGAAAATGGGTGGCACAAATGTGAGAATGAAGCCAACGCCTGCGAGAACTCCATCAGTTAGAAGCGAAGCAAGCCAGGGTATCGGAATTTGTGAAGTATAGGATCCAAGCCAATTGAAGAGTTGTGTTATCATCTCCATAAAGACCGTGGAGATCTGAAACGTGAAGTGAAACATAGCCCACATAATTACAAGAAAGATTGGTAGACCCAGGTACCTATGGAGTAGAACCCTATCAAACATATCACTAAGAACCCATTTTGCATGTCCTGGTTCATAGACTTCACAGAGAATATTCCCTATGATCTCATATCGAGCATCAGCCAATACCAGCTGTGGATCAATCTCTAAATCCTCCATATCTGATTCAATATCAAGTTCTGGAGGTTCTGTCAAAATGATACCTCCAAGATCCTCTTTCTTAACTCATCGTCAACAACTAGTCCTAAGATCTCTCTATCTCTCTCCAGCAGCTTCAGAGCTAACCATCGTGGAGGAAATCTATCAAGAAGTTCCTTATCCTCCTCAAGAATTGTTACAATTGTTTTCAGTTTGGATTCAATCTCTGGATTATACTTTATAGTGGGTGGTCTAAGGCGCTCAAATTCTCCATGATGATGAAACCGAGGATGGTAATGTAAATGATCATCATCATTATTACCTGGTAGATGTTCAATTGCAAGGGCTCCTTTTTTAGAATTGTTCAGAACATGTTTTGGAGTGACCTCCAATATCTTGTCTTTTAGTTCATCTAATCCCTCTTTTTTCGTTGCTGTCGTGGTGACAACTGGGGCACCTAGCTTCTTTCCAAGAGTCTCAATGTCAATCTTATCTCCACGAGCTTGTACAACATCGAACATATTGAGTACAACAACAAGATTCACTTGAAGTTCAATCAGAAGTAATGTCAAGTAGAGGTTCCGTTCTAATTGCGAAGCATTGAGTATGTCAACAACCACATCTGGTCTATGGTCTACTATATACTGCCTTGCGATTCTTTCATCCTCCGAAATTGAACTAAGACTGTACACACCAGGTAGGTCAACAACTTCAAATTCGTACCCTTGATGTGAATAAAAGCCCTCTTTTTTTTCTACAGTCTTTCCCGGCCAGTTCCCGGTGTGTTGCTTCATACCTGTAAGGCTATTGAAGATTACAGACTTTCCAACATTGGGATTACCAATTAGTGCTACACGTACTCTCATTAAAATCACCCCTTTACTTCTTCAACTAATAGACGTCTTGCTAACCCGTGACCTAAAGCGATCCTTGTTCCTCGTACTTCAACAAGAACTGGTCCAAATCTACTTCCTTGAACAACTTTGAACAAGCAACCTTTCGTTAGGCCTAAGTCCAAGAGGCGTTTCAGGATTCCTGACTCATCCGGCCAATGCTTCTTCTGAAACCCTGGTCTGAACCAATGATGGCCATGCTTTCTCTCTCCCCACCCTCGGTGTTTATGTTTTCCAAATCCTCTTTTTCCCCATCCACTGTCCGAAACACCAACTAACTTGCAGACTGTACCCGATTTTATTGCATTTAATGGGATGTTTGTCAATATCTCTGTTCTTGTCCCGTTTTTGTCCATGGTTTCACCTCTCTGATTTTTGGACTTGCGTGTGACAGACGCAAATATGAAGTTAGTCTAGACTAAGATTTAGATTGGACTAACTTATAAGCATATCCAATGGGGCTGTGTCGATTGTTTTCTAATTGTTTGTACTGACCACAATTGTTACATATCGAATGATATGCTCAGCATATGGGGATTGGAATGACTTATCACAATACTCCACTGAAATATGGTGATCTAATCATTGACGAGTTCATCCCAAAAGATGTCCACGATGTTTCCATCTTGCGGGTTGATGAATACAAACCTGACTTTTCTGATTTGAAGAAGAAGCTTAATCAGGTGCTTGATGAACCTCTCGGCTCGAAGCCATTTGATGAGTTAATTAAAGAAGTCTACAAAAAAGGGAAACGTATTCTCTTTATGATAGATGACAAGACACGCCCAAATATCCATACAAAAATTCTATTGCCTCTCATTGCTGACCGACTTCTGAAACGTGGTGTCCAAAAGGAAGACATCCAAATCATTGTTTCAAGTGGGTCGCATGCGATTGCAAGTCCAAAGGAGTTGCAGGAAAGGATTCTTGGGCCTGAACTCTACAAGGTCTGGGGAGACCACGTTCTCACCCACAACTGTGATAGTGGAAACTCAAATGTGGGCACAACCACAAGAGGTACACCTATACTAATTGATGATCAGGTTCTTGCCTCTTGCCTCTTAATACCTCTATCTGATAGTGAATACCATTATTTTGCCGGGCAAGCAGGAACTGTGAAGTTGTTCTGTCCAGGAGTAGCTGGTCGAGAGACTATCAGAATCAACCATCCTCGGATGTTCGACCTCAAGAAGGGATTTCATGATGGCTGTCGTCTTGGCAATTGTGAAGGAAATCCTGTAATTGAGGATATGATTGAAATCACCACTATGATGAAAAAGAAGATTCCAATCTTCTGTGTTGATGCCATTGTAAATGATGGCAAAATTGTCTATCTGCAGGCTGGAGACATCATTGAATGCCATAAAGCCGCATCTCCGCCACTAAGGAAGTTGCGTGTTGTTGACGTCGATGAACCGGGTGATCTTGTTTTTGTATCAGTTGGTGAACTTGGTGTGAACCTCTATCAGGCTGGAAAGGGGATACATGCAGCTTGGAACGCGATTCGACATGACAGAAAAGGATGGATAGTCTTACTTGCTCCCTGTGAAGATGGTATCGGCAGTGCTGCATATGAAGAAGCAATGGAGGCTGCTAGAGACCTCGAAGTTCAAGATGCACTCAAATTTGTCATTGAGACCTATTGCTCTGAAAAGACGTTCAAGATAGGGAATCAAAAGCCTCCTGACCTCTTCAGAATCCTCTTGGATGTCACAGAGGGGAATATCAAGATAATTAGTGGTCTTGACCCAGATCAGCTTCGTAGTGTCTATCGAATGGAAGGCTGCAAACCAAATCATCCTCGTGAAGTTCAAAAGATACTCAGAGACATTGTGATGAGGTTCCTTAAAGAGAATCCAAATCCACGAGTCTATGTTTTGGATGATCCAGGCCTTCTTGTTACTGTTAAAAACCAAATTCGCTAAGATTATGGTATTTAAAGAGCATGCTCTTTGGGAGAAAGATGGAACCAGCAACCTTTGCAAGGTTGTCCCACAGAGGACACTACTTTATTCCAATGTGATCATCCATTACTGGTTCTACTCTCATGATGGTGCTACTCGATTTTCCAAGTAGGACCATCTTTTGTATCAGTAACTACTATCCCTAGTTTTGCTAGTCGGTCTCGAATCAGGTCTGCTAATGGAAAGTTCTTTGATTTTCGAGCCTCCTCTCTCAGTTCTATGAGGAACTCGATGACTCCTTTCAAAGTTTCAGAGGAAACAACAGATTCATCTTTGGCATCGCCTATTGCTAGATCAATTCCTAGGATGGAAGTTAATTCGAGGAGTATGGCGAGCGCCTCTCTAAGAACAGCTGCCCCTTCTATATTATTGGTGAGAGTATTTATCTCACGAATGTAGGTGAAAATTTCTGCTATTGCTCCAGGAGTATTAAAATCATCATTCATAGCAGTTTCAAAACCCTCACGAACCTTCTTTGATGCTTTTGCAAGTTTCTTATCTGCATCTGATTCTCGACTTCCGGTTCGTTCAAGAATGGAAATACGTCCTTTGATCGTATCTACAGCATTCTTGATTCGTTCCAGAGATTGGATTGCCTGCTTCAGCGCATCATCATTGTAGTCAAGTGGCTGTCGATATTGACCTGACACAAGATAGAATCTCACAGCCTGATGATCGTAGTTATCAAGGACTTCTCTCGCTGTAGAGAAATTCTTCTCAGACTTTGACATCTTCTCGCTGTTGATGGTCAGGAATCCATTATGCAACCAGTACTTGACTGGTGTGTCAATCTCATAAGCTGCAGCAGATTGAGCAATCTCATTCTCGTGGTGTGGAAAGATGAGGTCTTGTCCGCCTCCGTGAATGTCGAATGGGAGACCTAGATAGTGCTTGCCCATGACTGAACATTCAGCATGCCAACCTGGTCGACCCTTTCCCCAGGGACTCTCCCACGAGGGTTCTCCTGGCTTCTCAGCTTTCCAGAGAGCAAAGTCTCTCGGGTCTTGTTTCTTATCATCAGGTTCAACACGTGCCACTGTCGAGTCATCATCTACACTGATTTTAGAGAGAATCCCGTATCTGTCCCATTCGCTCACATCGAAGTAGACATCCCCATCAACAACATACCCTTTGCCATGTTTAACAATCAATTCCACCATCTCGATGATATCATCGATATGCTCTGTTGCACGTGGATTGACAGTTGCAGGTTTCAGGTTGAGTTGATTAGCAATAATCTTGTATTCTGCAATGAACTTCGAAGCGAGATCTCCAACAGTGATTCCCTCTTCGTTTGCGCGATTGATCATCTTGTCATCAATATCTGTAAAATTCACAATATACTGAACACGATAACCCAAGTATTCCAGATATCTGCGAATCGTATCAAAGACTGAGAAGGACCTAGCATTACCTATGTGGGGGTAATCGTAGACCGTCGGCCCACAGACATAGATTCGAACTGTGTTTCCTTCAAGTGGTACAAAGTCTTCCTTCTGTCGGGTTAGGGTGTTGTATACTCTTAGCATAATCTCTACCCATCTATGCTCAGGTTGTTTTCTATAAAAAGGCGTCTGCAATTATTGCCTCTATTATAGTCAGTCCATTTTATTGCCATTGATATGCTTGTTTTTCTGGAGGTTCTATATCCGTCTCAGTCAGGAAAACAAGATGCTGGTCTCCCTCCTTCATCAACCAGACATGCATCTTTGTATCTTTAAGGGCATCCAACATTGCTGTCCGATTTTCAAATGTAAGTCCCATGACCTTCAATAGACTGGACCAACTTATTACACGGTCAATATTCTTCTTTGCTGCTGCAAGAATACGACCTCTCGAAGCTTGTTCCATCTTAAGAATATCCGTATCACGTAGGACAGCTTTGATTCTCATTGTTCTTCAAGATTGACACTGCAAAATACTCTCATAAGGATAACTCTTGACATTTAGCGAATTCTTATCAGTATAGAAAACCATAATGTATTCATTGTGTTCAGGAGCCATTCTCTGTGAAAATCGTCGAAAGTAATGACTGGTCACTCTATAGATCAACGTGGCAAAAGTGCATGAAGGACTACTATTGGTACAAAGAGAACCCGATATTCGATTGGAATAAAGATGAAGAACTCGAAGAGATGGAGTCTAATTTTGGGAAGCCTGGCCATGTCTTTCTTGAGGCTCATAATAATGGTGAAATCGTCGGAATTCTTGGTTTGCGTTTTCGAGGAAAAGAAGCAAGCATACGGCGTTGGGAACCTGCTTCAGTAAAACACTCTAAGGATTATGAAATTGAACAACTGCTACTGCTACATGGTCTCAATCTTTTGGTAGAAAAAGGTGTTAAACGTGCAAAGGTTCTCATCAAGTATTCTGCTGACAACCGAAATGCTGCAAATCACCTCTTAGAACTCTATCAGAATACAGGATTTGAAAGGTATCAACCTGATGGAGTGGATTTAATTGTAGAGCTTTCGAAAGCTCCTTCATACTCTCATAAGGCTGCCAATGTAG
>SDOA01000080.1 GCA_004524595.1 Candidatus Thorarchaeota archaeon
TCAACATGAAATCTGTCACCCTCAAGATCATAATCGATAACTGCACCTTTTTTCAGTCCTTCAAAAATCAGAGGATGTGTTGAAAGATAGTCTATGAACTTCTTCTTCAATGGATTTTCTGCAACTGCTTTCTTCTTCTTTGGGTCTCTGACAAACGGTAATAAGAACTCAGGTAAGTCAACCACAGGAAGCTTGCTATCGATATATTTTGCACCGTCTATTAACCCTCTGTGACAGAAGGGACATGCTGTGACGAGAATATTTGCCTCTGTGTCTTCTGCCTCTCTGATCCGATTTGCAGCAACATCATTAGCAAGCTCACCAAAACTACTCTTGAGACCGCCCCCTGCGCCACAACAATGAGCATACCTCTTGTTTGTTTCCATCTCAACCAAAGTCACATTTTCAATAGCTTCAATGACTCTTCTCGGTGCTTCGTAGACTTCAGCATGGCGTCCGAGATGGCAAGGGTCATGATATGTCACTTTGAGTGGTTTTGGAGACTCGAAGACTGCTTTTCCCTCTTTGACCAGTCTATCGAGATACTCAGTAATATGAAGAATCTCAAAATCAACATTGAAACCTGCTTTCGGGACATCTACCTTCCAAGTTCTAAAGCAGCCTGCACAAGCAGTGACCACAATCTTTGCCTCAGCCTTTTTGATTTCTTGGATATTGTGCTCAGTCAAACTGCTGAATACTTTTTCACGGCCAAGTCTAAGTAGAACTGAGCCACAACACCGTTCGTCTGGAACTACTGTGAAATCAACATTTAGCTTTTCAAGTAGCTCAACTGAAGTTCTAGCGATCTCTTTCTCTCTGTAGGAACTAGTACAACCTGCAAAATATACGACTTCTGCCTTTTCAGGAAATTCTCGTTCTCCAAAAACATCGAGTCTTGTATCATGTCTTTCTTTGTACGGATTGAACTCATTGATAATGGAGTCCTCTATCTGGTCATGCTTTGGCACACTGAAACCGTTAGCGAAAAGATCTTTCCTGAGTGCTTCTACCATATCTGGAATGTGAATTCCTTCTGCAGTAGCCATACATGTTTCTTGGCAACTTTTGCAGGTATTGCAAGCAAAAGCCCAATCGACAACATCCTGATTGATTTCAATTTTCCCGTCAATCAAATCGTTCAGAATCATAACTCTGCCCTTTGCAGAATATGCCTCAAATCCGAGAACATTCTTAACAGCACATGGAAGATTTACTCCACGATTTGAGGCTACAGTCTTATCAGCAAGAGAGCAGTCACCACAACGTCCACAAAACCAGAGTTCATCTTTGAATGGTTCGAGGTTAATAAAACTCACTTTAGCCACTTCAATAACCTCCCTCGAAAACAAGAGGTGCCATAATATTATCCGGATCAATTGCTTTTTTGATTGTTCTATAAAGTTGGATGAAATTGGCATTGACTCTTTCTAGAGCTCGATTCTCCCAGAGTAGACCACTCCAGTACGGACAACCACCTGTCTCTAGCGCAACATCTAACATCTCATTCCATGCCTTTTCTGCGAGCTCCATCTTGTCTCTTGTTGGTGCGAAAATTGTCACCCATGCAGCTGCATAAGCTCTATCTACTGCAAGAGCATCTGCAATCCATTTTATTCCATTCTTATCTAAACTATACTTCTTAAAGATGGCACGCATTCTATCCATAAGCTCTGGAATGCGGCTGATTGGTCGAAGATGACATGTATTCAACCAGAACCCATTGTTGTACATTGGTTGAACTTCATTGAACTTCTCTGCCCAATGAATCTGAGCTGCAAAGTTGCCAATGTCCTTCCCCTTCAAGTCTAATCCAATTTCTCGGATTATCTGGACTTTTCTTTCAGCCAATTGCTTATCAGTCTCCATAATTACGCAGTGAATTGTTGCATTAATCTCTGGATGACTGTCTAAGAGACCTGGAAAGTATGTATCTGCTGATTCTCTTGCTAAGAGGCAGTTCAACTCCTCTGTCAATCCTCTCTTCTGAATCTCAAGAAATGCAACCGTAGCATCTTTCAGATTCTTATACCCAAGATCGATAAATGTTGAAAACTCAGCCTTTGGATAGATCTTGAAGGTGACCTTTGTTTTCACACCGAGTGTTCCATGGTCTCCTAGAAATATTCCTGTCAAATCTGCAAAACTCGAGTATCGTGTGAATATCTGAGCCTCAGGATTCCACCCTGAGCCTGTTCGAACGACCTCACCATTTGGTAAGACGACCTCAAGGGACACCACATCCTCTGGAGCAGGTCCAAATTTCGATGCGGCATATCCCATGCTGTTGATACTAACAGAACCTGCTACTGTAGCTGCATTCCCTCCGTATGGACCACGAAATCCGAGTTTATATCCTCTGTCTTCTAGTACATGAATCAACTCAGCCCATCTCATTCCAGCTTCGACTGTTACTGTCATGACATCTTCATCAAGGTCAATCAGTCTGTTCATGTTCACCATATCTAATAGAACTGCATTCGTCACTCTTGGTAGACAAGCCCCGCAGATGCCATTTCTTCCGCCTGCTGGCATGATAGGTGTCCTGGTCTCTGCGCACACTCTTACAATCTTCTGAATTTCTTCAACATTATTGGGCATTAGTACAATACCAGGTCTCTGAGCCTCCAAATGGCAAGCGTCTTTGCTGTACGCTGAAATAATGACCTGATTATCATTAACCCTATTTTGTCCTACTATGCTAACAAGTTGACTATAGAGAGGATGAGTCTCGGATGATTTTACAACTGTCATTTCTTTACCCTCGACATACTTTTTGTTTCTCAGCCTATATATGAAAGCAACGTTTTGACATAAAGATAGGTTCTCTGCTTTCAAAATGGAACTATTGAAGTCTTTTCTGAGTTTAATATATAAAAATAAAGAATCGATAATAATCATGAATCGATACTCTATTTCATTACAAAAGTTCTTCTATTACTCTGGAGAGCATCAGCTGCTCAGGTTGGAATTTTCTAAAACTCATCTTACGGGCTCTCTCTAAAGAATCCATTAAATCATCAATAGATTTACACCAAATGAGATGTTCTCCCTTTTCCATTTTTGTGACCAATTCCCATTCATGCCCTCCAGTGATATCAGGATTCTGAATAACAATGAGGGCTCTTCCCTTTGTCACATTTTCCATAATTGTGCCAGCGCCGCAATTGCTAATGACAATGTCTGCTTTGCTATAATATTCTTCGAGATTGGGAGCGAACCTAAAACTCTCAATATACTTTGGTCGATACTTGCCAGCACCAATCTGTGCTACCACATCATCTTTGATCTTGCCTTGGCGAACCAGCTCATCAATCCTTTTGACTAGTTCATCATGCGGAAGCGATGTACCTACAGTAATGAAGATCAAAATATCATCCCCCTGTACTCAACACCAGAGTATCTCTCTGTAAGTTCTGGCCAACTACTTAACCAGAGGTCTGTCTTTCCAATCAGAATCTTACCTGCAATTGATGGGTAGTACACTCTGCTTGGACTCTCAATGTAGATGGTTTTGATTCTCAGAAAATTGGCAATTAGGAATGGTGGAACTGTGAGCCCTGACCCTGTACTGACAATAACCCTAGGTCTCACGAGTAATAGAATCAAGAAACTGTGAATGAAGAGAAAGAGAGTTCTGAGTACAGTCATCACTTTGTTATCTTTTGCTCGGAATCGCGGAGAAAGTACGCTGAAGTAATTCTTTCCAACCTTCTGTTTTGTGACCTGCGATTCCCAGGGAACAATGTAGTATTTCTTGGCTTTAATCTGATTACTTAGTATTAATCCTCTCGCTGTATGTCCACCTGAGCCTAGCACGAACAGAATCCTCAATCTCATTCATCAGCTCCTAAGAAATGATCTCTACTAGTATACGAGGTTAGTATCCATCATATCATCCTTTTGATTGCTGGACAGTTCGAATAACTATCAAATCTAGGATTATTGGACCGAGTCAAAAAAAAATCTCATAAATTGAGATATGAATAAACACCACGATAAATATTGAGAACTGCATCCAAGATTGCTAACTCTCCTATAACAAGTCGATATCGATTCGTACATGCGGATTTCAGTTAAATGGCGCCAAATACGAAGGCATTCTTTCGAATATCTACATAATCTGAGCATATTTCATACCCTGATATGTATGGAGATATTACCTACATGAGATTCTGCTATTCTCTGGATTTGATGTAGAGTTTATATGAAAGAAAGGTCATATTTTCCAAAGGAAATTAAGGTCAGTTGTATTTGACCTTGATATCTAGTGAGATGAGGTAAATTGAGCGCTACTAAATCCAAAACACCGACAAGATTTATGCCGCCTGGTCCTTTTCAATCCATACGTCTCCTCAAGTTTTATGGTGATGAGGCAAAGAAACTAACCGCGGCTCAAATCACGAATGCGATAAACGGAATGGCTCCCTTCAATCCTGATGTGAAACCACGCGCAGGTTTTGTTGAGGTCAGTGTGAGTGGGAAAACAATAACCGCTGATATGTACGTTGCTTATGACGTCTATGCCACAAGATTTGATAAAAAAGGTGAACCCGAAAAGAACTCATTTGTTACGATTGAGCGGGGATCTGTTATAATCAGACTTGACCAAAAACTTGTGGAGATTCGAGGTTCTTCACGTCTAGCTTCAAAGTTCCGATCAGTACTATATGAGATTACTGAGGTTCGAGCAGAACCATTGATTTTCGAAAAAGAAACACGACGAGAAATCTATGACATGTTGATTAAACCAACACAAGCTCCACCAAAACCTCTTGACATCAGTATCGATCATATAGTCTACATTGATATTCTCAAAAAGGATCTTAAGAAGGCAGAATTCCGCGGAGATAAACTTCAACACAAGGCTGAGGTAGGTCATTATAGTCGAATGTATGATGGTACAATCTCCAGGTTTACTGGAATTTTCATCTACCCTAGCAATACACCATATAAGACGACTATTAATTTTGACAACTCATCTGTGTTGATATTCAAGACATCAGATGGAATTTTAGAGAAGGACTTGCGCTGGATAATCAAGACACTTGCAGAATCCTCAGAATAAGAATATGAGAAGGGAGTATCAGAAGCTCCCCTCTCTCACTTCTTATCTGAATCACATCCAGTCCTTACTCTCTCTCTTGATAGCAATAATTGTACGTGTATTTTCAATATACCATCTTGTCTTGTCTCGAAAGATAGGCCAGAATTCAAAGAAACTTTGAGGGTCCTCTGTTTCAATCAGCAGAAAACCACTCCAATCAGAACCCCATGCATATTTGTAATCTCCTATGATATCGAGATGCTCTGGCCAACTACCCTTTTGAAATTCGCTCCAAAATTCTTTGGCTTTTCCTGCTTCCTCAGGGGTCATCATTTGAAAGCGATAGAAGACGATGAATGCATAGGTCACAATCTTTCACCATGCTATTGAATGAAATCATGGATAAAAAACGTTTGGACTTGATACGAAAAGAAATAGATTCATCATTGGCATCTGTATCCTTCATTAAATGTCGGTGCATTAAAAAGAATGAACCACTGATTATCAAGAGAATGCTATGGCTAATACCTCAGATGATATCGTGCGACGTGATTATCAACATGGTCGAGTTGCGTATGCATTCCAGTGGAACAAAATGAATCATCAAAACTTGGGAAACAAGACCGGTGATCTTGCTTCACTCTGGGCACATCTCTCAACAATTCATTCGGGTAAGATTCCTGAAAACCTCTTTTCAGATCCTTTCTTCAAACGTGCCTCCAGGCTTCGTCTAGTAACAATGTCTGCTGCGAAGAAGGTTGGATTTCGAAAGCAACTTGTGAGGTCCGGGTCAATAATAAAGAAAGTGGATGATGATCTAGTGCAAAAGATCAGAGAATATCATCGAACTCGAAATGACCTCACATACTGCGCTGACCATGATATTCTCAAAGATTTTCTGTACCATGATCAACAGACAATTGCAATAGAAGTTCCTGTGTGGTCTGAGCGTTATAAGGTAACAGGACATATCGATTTAGTACGTTATATTGATGGGTGCATACAAGTCTGCGATTATAAGCCAGGGTCGCTGGAATCAACTCAACGGAGGTTTACTGATTCAATACCTCAAGTATCTGCATATGGTGAAATGATGGCACATCACCTTGTGAATACCTTGCGGTCAGCATTCGATGCTCCACTCCTTCCAAAGATACGATGTTGCATCTTTGACACACATTCTAGTTGGCATTTTGGAGCAGAGATGTTTGTTCAGCTCTATGAAACAGGCTATCTAGAGGATCTTTGATAATTGCCATTTTCTAAGACTGACATCTTAACCTCTTCTTCAACTGCTGGAGGTTCTGATGCGATGCCGCTCCACTTGAGTTTCAGAGTAGGTCTTTCAGATATCAATCCCTCTCGGATTCTTGAAAAATAGTTCTCACTCATGATACCAAAATTACCAAGAGCTGGGTCCACTGGAATCCATCCTTTTTGCTCAAGATAGACTTCACACCATGCATGCGCCTCATGTTTTTCTTCACCTCTATAGTAATGACCAACAATTCTACGTGCAGGTATCTTCATTGCTCGAAGCATAGCAATAAACAGGTCTGCGTGTTCATCACAGTCTCCTTCTCTCTCACGGATTGCTCGTGCGGCTCCCCTTCTCTCATCTAGGTGCGTTTTCAGTTTGACACTCTCTCGTACAGTTGAAAAGACAAGTCTAGCAAATGACTCATCATCTCCACTTCTCTCTGCGGACTTCTTGGTAATCTCCTGGATGA
This sequence comes from Candidatus Thorarchaeota archaeon, assembly GCA_004524595.1. The sequence goes on from SDOA01000080.1 coordinate 6,778, forward strand.
TGTCATCCTGTGTTTCCCAGTATTTTTGCATTGTACAATACATACCACGATTACGGGCCATCATTTGATCTGGAGTTTCTTGAGGTTCCATCAACCAATCTCTTGTCGTCGTATCAATACGAAGAATTACTGTTGGAGAGAAGCTCTCCCCTGGATTCAATTCTGGAATTTTTATTATTGCGATCATATTCTTCTCTGCACGCTCAGTCACTCGGGCAGGTGGAAAGACATCTATCATCTCTACGAATTGATTATCCATATCTGTAAAGAGATGCCATGTCATGATACCATGTCGAAGTTTAGAGTTACCAAGATTCTTAATGTTCGCTTGCATCTCTATCTTCAATCGCATCTTGGCACCACTTTTTGCAGGTTAGAATTGTTTGGTACATTCCGCGAATAGATTTATGTATTCCCTGCACCTTCATTCCATTTACCTTTCGTTGTTAATTGGAGTGAGGTTTTCACATGTCGAAGGATTCTGACAAAGAACCGACTGATAAAGTAGATGCCAAGAAAGTCGTAGAGGGACTTCTCACAGAACTTGGTGTCGATGATGAAATGAGGCATGAGCTCATCGAATCTGGACGAATGTCAAGTGATGTTATGCGTGTGGAATCAAGTGAGCAAGTTCGTCGTCAAATGGAGCTGGACACAAGTATCGAACGTCTTCGTGACTCTCTCTCTCTACTTGAAAGGAATATTCTGACTATTGATAGTACTATTGACCGTATTGAAAGAGACCTCGTGCCTGTAGTATTGTCATTTCTTGTTGGTCTAAAAGGAAACCTAGTGAACATAAGAGGTGAGATAATTACTAGGAGTAAACGAAAGGCAAAGACGAATCTTCAGACTGTTTTCATCGATGATGAAGTCAAACCAATTGTTGATGAAGAGTTCAAGGTCATAGAAGAATCTCTTACATCAGGAATGTCTACTCCAATATTAGAAAAGATGCGTGACATTACAGAATCAATGAAAGAGTCTATGAAACTCACTCTAAATGAGCTATCAACGTTGAAAGGAAGTGTTGATGATTACACTCAACGGTCATCTACAGAGATTGAACATCTCTCAACTACACTTGGAATGAAACCGAAAATTGAAGTTCCAAAAGAAGTTGAGGAACAACTTAAGAAATTTAGTAACGAGATTGATCAATTAAAGCATGAGCTTGGTATAGAACGGCAAAAGCTTGAGAATAGAGAATCTGAAAATCTTGAGTTGCGTAAGAATATTGCGGAATTAAAAGTTCGTAATGATGATCTCGAAGACACTCTAATGAATACACAATCTGCTCCGAAGGTTGATCCAACACTTATCGCTGAACTTCGTCAGACAGTAAAATCACTAGAGGCAATGAACGAAGTACAAAGTGAAAAGATCAAAGAGATCGAATTAAAACTTCAGGCATCTGAGCATAAGGTCTCAGAATATCATGGTGTCATCTCTCAAAAAGAGGTTGAACTTGGAGACCTTCAAACCAAAGTACGGCAACTACAGGATGAGATGGGTTCAACAGGAGCACGTCTCTCAGAAATGGAAGAGCTACGTGCTAGAGTACGTTCATACGAGTCTGGGGATAAGGCTAGAGAGTTAGAGCGAATTAAGACAGAATTTGAGAGGATTTCTGCAGCCAATGAACGTCTAACTAACGATTTTGAAGAGACCAAGACAAAACTACAACACGCTGAAGAGACTATAGAAGGATATATGTCTCTCATGGATAGTACTGAAAAGACAAAGGCCTTCTTGATGGTTGAAGAACATGGTGAGATGTCTATTAGAGAGATTGCAAGGTCACTCGGTGTCGCACCTGCAATTGTAATGAAATGGGCAGAAGAATTTCAATCACTTGGCATAGCTTGGGTAATTGATGGTACTACACTAGTCCACCGTGATAAACTCGAGTCCAAAAAGGGATAGCTTCAGTCCCTAGGCTGAACTTTGTTCATAAATTGAATTGTTTCAATCAAGCTATCTATCTTAAGCGCATTCAAATAGATTGTCTCAAGTACTGATATTCCGATAGTATCCTCTTGGATGTATCCTTTAAGTGCTGGTTTCAGAATGTCTTCCAGATACATTGTTCGCAGTTCTTCTAATGCATCCATGAAGTGAGTATTCAGTTGTCCTATCTCCAATGCATTCTTAATGTTCGAAAGACAGTTGTGGCAGGTTTCTTGAGTCTGTTGTCCAAGGTTTTTGGCACTCAATGTTTCTCTTACTAGTTCTATATATTGATCTGATGCACGATAATAATCACTGACAGCTAAGAATTTTGTTTTTGAACATTGTTTTAGAAATGGTTTGCTTTGAATAGAAGCAGTGTCGAACAGTCCACCTAATCTCGCAAATTCTTTCGGCACTGGCATAGACTAGACCTTATCTTCAATTGTACTTGTTCCTTTTAATAATGCGCATAGCAGTTGCATTTCTATATCTTTTGAAAGACCGTAACACCGATAAGTTACAAATAGGTAACTGATATGAGATGAGAGAGGCCAAATTATATTCAATACTGAAATCAGGCATTCGTTGTGATCTATGTGCAAGAAGATGTGTACTTCATGATGGAGAAACAGGTTTCTGTCGTGTTCGTACTGTAAAAGATGGTAAACTCTATACAATTGTCTATGGTCTCATAGACGGAATGGCTGCCGACCCTATAGAGAAGAAACCTCTCTTTCATTTTGCTCCAGGGAGTCAAGCATTTTCAATCAGCACATCATCCTGCAACTTTCGATGCCAGTTCTGTTTGAATTATCATTCTGCTCATAGAGAGAAACCAGTGGGTGAAAAGCTCTCTCCTGAAGATATTGTTCACTTGGCTAAACGTTACAACTGCAGTGGAATAACCTATACTTATACTGAACCAACTATCTTCATGGAATTTGCGCATGATACTGCAAAGATAGCGCATGAACAGGGTATGTTCAATACATTTGTGACAAATGGATACCTTACACCTGAAGCAATCGATTACATTGCACCTTATCTTGATGCAGCCTCTGTAAATTTCAAGGGCAGTGGTAACAAGGATTTTTACAACCAATTAATGTCAGTACCAAAAGTCGACCCTATTTTTACTGCTATGAAATTAATGAATGAAAAAGGCATTTTTATCGAGATTACGAACTTGATTATTCCTCAGGTAGGTGATTTTGTTGATGACACCAAAAAACTTGCTGAGTGGACTGTGGAAAATCTCGGCCCTCGTACTCCTTTTCACATAATTGCTTTCTCTCCAACTTATAAATTGACCAATGTCCCTAGGACGCCTGTAGAAATGTTAGAGAAACATATCAATATTGTCAAAGAAACTGGCATGGAATTCGTGTATTCTGGAAATATTGCTGGACATAATTATGAAAATACCTATTGTCCTAAATGTGGATTTAAGGCAGTTGAACGATTTTCTGTGTATCTTAAAAGCAATAATCTGAACGAGGAAGGTAGATGTCCTCAATGCAATACTGACCTAAACATATCTGGGGTTAAGTGGATGGTACGAGGAAAGAGTCAACAGCGACTATTCTGAGGTTCAAGACATGCAGATTGTTAATGTTATTTGGAGCTATGTTGATAGTAGTCATTTTGACTCTGGAGTACAAATATGGAGAGAGGGAGATCCAAATCCTGGTTTTCTGCCATTACTAAAAGGGAGAGAGATTTCATGGGTAATCAGAGGACCAAAGCGATGTATAGGAAGTGTTAATGAATCAGGTAAGTTGATTCCATGTCCTGAGAATTCGCTTGTTTTTGGCAGTGGACAAAAGTGTGGTCCATGTTCTGCAATAGATATTATAGATCCCTGCATCAAATGTGATGGAAGACGATGTGATGCAATCGAAGCGCGAAGATTGCAATGTGAATCAACAGATTATGTTGTGTATGCTGTTGTTTTCAATGATAGAACATTGAAGGTTGGGGTTTCGTCAAAAGGAAGGGCGTTAATCCGATGGGTAGAACAGGGAGCTGATTTTGGTGCCGTCTTACGCGAAATCAAAGGAGGTCGTGTTGCCCGTCGAGTTGAAGATCGAATGGGGCGACAGCAAGGTGTGACAAAACAAGTGCGTTCTGAGAGAAAATCTCGAGCACTCCTTGACACATTGGACATCTCAGGGGCTGAAGAGGTAGTTCGCGAATTCGTTGAACATTCTAAACATCTTGAGCTTGATGAAGACATCCATTTGCAGAGTCTTGCAAAATTCTATTCTTTGTCTAAACTTGATACACGACCAACTCCTTGGAGAAAGCGTTCTGATCCCATTGATGGACGTGCTCTTATCGGAACGATTGTTGGAATGAAGGGTTCTTTGATGGTTCTCGCAATCGAATCATCCCTTACTGTCGTAGACCTTAGACAAATCATTGGATATTCGATTGACCAGGACTCGGATATTACCCTAGTAACACAAACAGGGCTCATGGACTTCTTCTGATAACTTATTTAGGGAGTCTTTGCTGACAATAAGATAATGACAGATATGGTAAAGGAGCATGCACTGGTCAGATATCTCTCCCTCGTAAGAAAAGAAGGAGGCGAGCCGATAATCGGCATCCCTTATCGAGAGATGTCGGTAGACCCCGACCTAGTTGCTTCCTTTGTTCTAGCTGTCATTATATTTGAGAATCGACAATTAAAGACCTTCACAAAAGAAGGATATGTAGTTGTCATTGAAGAGGGCGAACATGTAGTTGGACTACTTATCATCGATAGAGTTCAAGATGATGAACCCTATCGTGCCGCCCTGATCTCGATTATCGAGCATTTTGAGCGGGAATACGAAAGTCAACTCCTTGCATGGAAAGGAGATATTCGTCCATTTCGAGAATACGCGCTTAATATTTTGCAAGTCTTTCCATATCGCACCTTCAGTCTTGAGATGATACCAAAGTTAATACCAAAGTCTGAAGCCACACCAGATCACCATGCAACAATCCCCTGGAGTGTAGGTCAAACCGATGAGAAGATTCAGACTGTCCTAGGATTCATCAATGGAAAGCGAACTATAGAGGAGATTCTTATCCAATCTGAGTTTGAAGATTCTGAGATTCTCGCTATTCTCTCAATGCTTGACAAGTACAATTGGATTACATTGACTAGGAAGTTAGATGACACTTCAATATTGAAGAAGATTATCGACCCTCCAAAATTTCTTATTGGTGTCTATGGCGAGCAACTTACTAGTATTGTAGAAAAATGTGACGGGACTAGGACGCTTGCTGAGATTTGTGAGTCCCTTCCTTACAATATGGAAGCTGTAAAGCTTGTTGCTAAGAATCTTATTGACAGTGGTGTCTTAGGATTCCGTACTGATACAGAGGAGGCTGAGATGTAATGACCTTAGATGTGTCCAAAGTGCGTTATATCTCTCTAATCCGAATGGAGGGTGGGGAGTCTGTTCTCAATATCCCCTATGCAGAATTAACTGTTGACCCGGATCTTATTGCAGGTTTTGTCACTGCAGTCATCATCTTCGCCAAAACTCCCATTCGTACAATACGAAAAGCTGCTTACGATATTCTCATCGAAGTCGGAGAAAGTGTCTTGGTACTATTAGTGGTTGATCCGGTTCCAGATGAAATCCCATATCGTGAGAAGTTGAAACATATTTTGGATGAAGTAGAATCGAAACATGGTGATAAACTCAGACATTTTGAGGGGGATGTGAGACGTTTTAGAGAGTTCGCACTAACTGTTATCAAAGAATTTCCGTTCCAATCAGCTGACCTCAATATGATTCCCGTCAAGCGGAAAAATGGTATCAGAATTCCTTTCCGTGTAGGTGCTGTAGACAGAGAGCTTGAAGAGGTTGAATCATTCATCAATGGTAAGAGAACTATTGCAGAAATTATGGACTTGATGGGCTTGCCTGATGAAGATGTATTGGCTCTTGTATCAATTTTGGCTCGCTATCAATGGGTTGAGTTTAAGAAACGTTTGACAGAGAATGATATTCTGATAAAATCAAAATGCCAAGATATCATATTAGAGCGGTTGAAATCTCAATATGGGGCAGCATTAGACAACCTGATGAATCAATTTGATGGAAAGACCAGTATCAAAGTGGTCTTAGAGTCTGTACCCTACGATAGAGATGCACTATGGTTTCTAATTAATAAACTTGTAGAAGTTGGATGTCTTTCTCCAGCCTCATCACACTAGAGTACTCTATCATCTCCTGGTACGCCAACGACATCGCTTCTACATTGTTTGCAATGGTAAAATTGCGGAATACTCTCTCCTCCAATTTTGCGAGCGGACGCGAGTTCATCGAAAGTGGGTGGAATCAGACATGTTGTTTTTGAACAAGGAACGAGCGGAACAATATTTTGTAATATTGCTCCTGCTTTAGCAATCCTCTTTGCAAGTATAGATATCTCGTTAGCGTTTATCTCAGGTATAAGAACAGTATTGACCTTCAAAGAGATACCCAATTCTGTTGCAATAGATATGCCATTCAACTGCTTCGAAATAATTCGTTTTCCCATCTCAATACCTGTCATAAGATCATTATCAATCAAAGCCCATTCGTAAACTTTAGCTGCAGTAGTCGGATGTATTGCATTCATCGAAACAGAGATGGAATCAACACGTATTTGTTGTAAATAAGCAGCTTTTTCTTCCAACAACACGCCGTTTGTGCTAAGACATATCTTACGGTCTTTTTTGAGACTACTAATTTTCTCAAGGAAAACAAAAGTCTCATCATTAAATAACGGTTCTCCTGGTCCTGAGATAGCGATAATTCTTAAATTTGAGTTTCTCTCCATCTCCATAACAGTTCTAGCGATTGCCTCCGAAGGAGTCATTAAACTCGAAGCATAACCTGGTTTTCCAGTATGACAGGAGTTACCAGCATTATGATCACAAAAAATGCATTTCACATTGCATCTTTGAGCAACTGGTAAATGAATTCTCGCCCATAGATTATTACGATTACTTGAGAAACATGGATGATGAATCATAGGGTACTGCTGAAATGACATGGCTGCTTATTCACTCAGATGTAGAATTTTTCTTGCTTCTCTTGCTGCACGTTTAGCATCACTGAAGATTAAACCCAATGCTGCATTCTCTGGAGCTGTCACAGTAAGAAGGTAGTCTGTTGAAATATTAATAACAAGTGTGGTTCCTAGGTCTCCTTGGATAATGATTGATTTCAGATCTCCTTGTTTTAATTCCTTTACAGTCTGTTCTCCTGCAGCATGAATTCCAGCAACCATTGCTGCTACCGATACCTCTTCAGTTCCAGCATGGAAATGACTCACAAGTGGAAGGCCTTCTACCGAGAAAATTGCAGACCCAAGAATTGGTGATTTATTTGAGAGGTCTTTTAGAAGGTGTAAGAGGTGCTCTTGGAGCTTCAGATTGTTATAGCCTTCCAATTATCATTCCTCAAATGCTGTAATTTATTCTTTCAGACATGCTTTGGTATGTCTTAAAGATAGTACCTTGGTTATGAAAGCCACAAATAAAGCTTAGCCACGCATGTATTTCTATTACTTCTAACCAATCAGGCGAATTGATGTGACACTATCACTGTGAAGGGATGATGTTGGTAGCTTCATTACTCTCAACACATTTTCCGCTTCATCGTAAAGTCCCACATCTCTCAACATTTCAATAAATTCAAATCCTGTTGTTATGATGATCCCTTTTACTGGTCGCCCATTTTTCATTGATTCAATTAACTCATCAGCAGTGTACATTTTCGTTTTTAATTCCAAGTCATTTTGCTTCTCAAGATGCGTGATGCCTTTTCTGGCAATCCCCCTATTCTCTTTCTGTTCATTAGTGTAAGCCTTTCTCTTGTACATCGCTTTAAGTCTTGTAAGGCCCTTCTCAATCAGTTCTTGTGAATTGAGAGTTTTTCCATAAAGCTCTGCTGAGCTTTTCGTGGTTGTTGTCACAAGCCAAGCTGTTCCATAGAATGCTTGGTATCTCATTGCCTTCAATAACTCAGATTCACTCAGCAATGTGAGTGATCTATATCCTTTGTATTCAACAGATATTGTCCAATCAGGGTCTTTATGTTCAACTATCAAATCTGGTGTCAATCCTTCACCCGTTGATGGAACTGAAGTGGTCACATCAGGAAAGAGATGCATAATCAAGGCAAGAAAGGATTCGTGGAAGATATTATGCCTGAGGTTTCTAGCCTCCTGAGGATGTCTTAGACCTGCCTCTCTATAGAGGACTGGCATCTCCACTTTCTGTCCAGTCTTCACTTTGACTTCGCTCTTAGTGGTTAGTCTCCCTCTGGAATGATTTATTTTCACCAATCTTATTGCAGCTTCATACCCAATAAGGTCGAATGCAGTTGCACCTAGATTAGATGATTTGAGCTTTCTATCTTCAGCAATACGTCTCTTCGCCTCTTCATATGACCAATCAATGACCTCTTGGGCATCTGGACCAAGAAGATTCAGAATGGACCTGAGTTTATCTTTGAGAGTGTATCTCTTGACATGGTTTTCTATTGCATTTCCTACTTTCACTGATTTAGACAATATTTTCTCTCTCGTTTTTTATCGCCAACTATCCCCTTCTAAGTATATCCTTGATTAGTTTTACTTCATCGCTTTCTTCATCAACTTTGACCAAATCTGCATTCACAAGGTCATAGACTGCTTTTCTCACTACAGCAGGTTGAATACCACTACTTGCTGCAATATTTTTGCGTGTTATTGCTGTCTTTACATCATGTAGGGTGTAGAGTATTCTTGCATGTGGTTTGCCATAGAATGCAGTTTCAATCAGTGTGATGTAAATCGCTAATAGATCACTAAGGTCAACCTTTTCTTGAAGAGCTTCCTTCTCAGCTGAAGCCTCTCTATAGAGTTCAGATACTCTTGAGAGCTGTTCATTGATCTCATCCATTTCTTTCTTTAGACTATCACGTTCTTTACGGAGTTCGTCTATCTCACCACTCTTAGATGATTCAACCTCGTGTACCTTTGATTTGAATGTTTCAAGTTCATCCTTTAATGAACTGGCCAACTCTTCTGATTTGGTCTTCACCTCATTTGCCTTTGCCAACTCATCTGTGAGTTGTTTGATCTTCTCCTCTGCAGCCCAGGCTTTCTCTTCTACTTCTCTCCTTCCGGTTCGAAGTTCTTCAGTTTCATTTACGAGTTTGTCTCTCTCATCGATTAGGCTTACAATGGAGTCCTTGAACTGGTCTAATAATTCTAATAATTTCTCCCTGTCGGTCATAGAAATACTCCTCATGCATTGTGATTGCATCCGGCTTTATATGAGTTTCACATCATTATCAGCCGATCTCTTCTTGAGATATTTTACATACAATTCCTTCAATTCAGCCAACGGTAGACCGAATGCTTTGAATGATTCAAGTTCTCCCTTCCGTTTTTTCTTGAGCATTACTTCATTTTGTCTACTCAGAACTTGGTCTTCGTTTATAGATGGAATATTTCTATTCTGTTGTGCACATTTTATATCCGATTTACTCATCACTTCAAGAGAATGTTCAATTTCAATCAACATTCCACCTCTCCTCCAAAAGTCGTCAGTGGAAAGACCAAGCAGCTTTGATTCAGGTGTTGCTAGTCCTCTGATATTTGATAATTCAATCGAATTGCTTTTTATTGTTGAAAAAATCCGTAACGACCAAGGTGACATGTCGACTAATACTAAGATAGGCACTTCATTATTTGCAAGCTGACGTATCCAACCTCTCATATTCCTTCCTGGTTGACCAAATAATGAACCAATTCCGATCTTAAGGTCTTCTGGAATTCCCAATTCTATTAGATTTCTGGACATTGCCTCTTTTTCAACAAAGACAGCTGCTTCAATGTTCAGGTCATGGATCTTTACGTCAAATGGTCTACTAGATATGAACCATCCATACTCTCCCGCCTCCGCGCAATTAAGTATCTTTCCTGATAGATCAGATAGTGTCACATCTCCGTAGAATGTACCCTTGGGTGAACTGACAACTCCAAACTCTTCACGGGGAATTGATGAACCTCTCTGTCTAATAATGCGTTCACAGAGATTTATGAGCCGATTTGTTTCAGTTTGGTCTGAAATCTTGAGGACATCTTGAACTGTCTTTACCTTGTGCATATAATAGAAATCTCTCAGGCTCATTGACATATTTTGTTCAAGATGCTCCTTAAACCGAGAAAGACCATAAACAAGCCCTGCTATCGTCTTTGCACTCTCTGCTTTTCTTCCATCGATAAATGATGGTGATTCATCAACTGGTATATAGCCTTCAATCTCACTGTATCTCACATTCTTCTTTGACGACCCATAATACCCAATTTCAGGGAATACTCCCTCCTCAATCGTTTCAGATAACGTTTCGAGCACATTGTCAATGGTTTTGAGTACAAGATTTGTATCCACGTCATTCGGTCTTTGGTTCATTCTTCTTCCCCTCCAAGTTCACGAAATAAGGCATTAATTGATACTTCTCTTCCTGTGGCCTTTTGAAGAGTTTCTGCAACAAAACGATAATATGTGATAAGACGATTCTCTCTTCTGTGTTCTCTTTGTACTCTGTGTCGTTTACGTAGTTTTTCACCAAGCTCCCTAAGACAATCTTTGAATCCTAATTCTATTTCTTTTCTGACAACATCAATATCTCCAATGTACTCCTTTCCTACAGTCTTATACGGAATTTTAGTCGAACAAATGTGCATCACAAAAGTAATGGGATCTTCAGGTCTAAGTCCATAGTTCTTAAGATTGAGATCTCTGACAACTCTATAAGTGACATCAGATCTCTCGTCATAGAGAAGAGGAATCCGATTTGCGAATCTAATTAAACTAATTCCTGCCCCTATCTCACCTCCGTAAGCAATACCTGTTTCAATGATGAATGGATGCCCTTCATTGACAGTAGGAGGTCTTTGTCTAAATACTACAAATTCCGGATTCAATCTCCTTGTTCCAGCCATGAGGATTTCAATACCAGCTGGTGAAAGAGAATGTGCAGATGGTGGCAGAAATCCATCAAAATACTCCAAAGCATTCATCACTCTTACAAGTTCTTCTTGCTGAAGAGAATCCGGTCGTCTTTCTTTATCGAATCCTATGAATTCTAAGAACTCTTCAGCCTTTTTATCGCCCACGCGTTGAAAAGTGCTCATCATGAACGATTTTAGAGTCGTCTTTTTTGTTAATGCAATAATGCTCTTCAACATCTCAACATCAATGCCTTTGGGATGAGGTTTGGATTCTTTTGATGGCTCCTGAATCAATTCGATGACACGATCAAACTTTAGTATTTCATTATCAGGCATTTCGAAAAACAAAGAGGCATTAGGTACGATAATGGCTGTCTGTGTGAAATAGTCAACAATTCTCCGCTTGCTCCTAATCCAGTCTCCTTGTAAATGGAAAGAGACCATGGTTCCATGTTCATCTACTGATTTTGATATTTCTTGATCCTCGATGATAATTGGTTCGTTATGGTCAATGTCTAATCGCATTTTTATTTGATGTCCAATCTCTTTCCCCTTTTGACCAGTCACTATCTCAATCGGTTCTTGCGTCGTGACTTGACCATAAAGCAGTGCAAGACTTCCCCCGAGTCCAAATGTCCCTCTACTCTGTCGTTGCGTGAACTTCGTACCAGTAAGCATTTTTCCAAGAAGACGTGATATCTTCTTGTGTGGTATTCCTGTTCCATTGTCCTTGATTATTAACTCGAATACTTCAGGTCCTTGACTTAGTATGTCAAGTCCAGACACATCCTCTTTTCTCCGCAATAAGACTGTGACTTCAGGAAGAACCCGAGCATCTTCGCATGCATCTAGACTATTCTCTACAAGTTCTCTAATAGCCACATAAAGAGACCTAGCCGGATTGTCGAATCCAGCAATTGCTTTGTTTCTATAAAACCATGCAGAAACTGACAATTCCACAACATCTTGACCGTAGCTTTTTGGTGTTAACAAGACCTTACCTCCAGAGCATGCTCAAAAGGTCAGTGTATTATTCTGCTATGAAGCGTGGTATTATCAGAGCAACATCTTATGCAATAGATGGTAATATAATCCATCCAACAATCAATACGAAGATTAA
>SDOA01000200.1 GCA_004524595.1 Candidatus Thorarchaeota archaeon
ACCAATGATGCTAGTGCAGCCACCTCAAAAGCTGAAGCAAAGGATTACATGAAGAGAATGAAACTCCCGCAATTGCCAGACCATCAATGGTTTAGGAATACCCTCGAGTCATTGGTGCATCGGCTTCAGAAGGAAACATGTGCAAAGATAGCACTTCTCTCTATACCACCTATTGGAGAAAATTCTGAACATCCTGCATTCAAGTTAAGTTCTGAGTATAGTAAGACTATAGAGAATATTGCATCGAGTGCTGGTATAACATATCTACCGTTGCATGAGAAGATGACAGGGTTCCTCGCAGAACATCCAGGAGAGCCAAAATATCCTCTGGAGAAGTTCAAGATTGAGATGATCAAGGCTCTATTCAAGAGATACATCATGAGAAAATCGTGGAACGATATTGGACAGGAGAAAGGCTTTCAGATTCATATCGACTATCTGCACTTGAATACCACTGGTGCACGATTTGTTGTGGATCTCATCGAACGGTTTCTGAGAGATTTATAGAGACTTTGTTCATTCTTCATCAGGGACTGAACCAGGATTGTTATCTTGTAATTCCTGCCAGTAGAGAGCAATGGGTGCCATCCGATTGAATCCGACTGCCTCGTATGCAGCACGAGCAGGAATATGAGGATCATCAAGCCCAGTCTCAACAAATGCAAATTTTAGACCTTGCTTTCTAAAGTAGTCAAGCACATGAGAGTACATGAATTTCCCAAGCCCATGTCCCGTATGTTGTGGAAGTATTCCATTGTTTTCTATCGTACCAAGGCTCTTATCGAAATTAATACTAAAGCTGACAAAACCGATAATTTGAGAGTCCTTTTCAAGGACCCATATCCTCTCAGGATGTTTTGCAAATAGAACATGATTCTGTTTGGTCTTTCGTTCTTCCCATGGTACTGTGATATCATAGATCTGATTATAGATTGCTTCACCATGCATCGCAACCCAATTCTCATGAATTGCTGTGTAGCAGATGATTGTGATTTTATCAATCTCTTGGAAATCTTCATTGGTTGCATATCGAAGAATACAATTTTCCCGTTCTGCAATTATCAGCTCAAATTCCTCGTAATTTTGGCGGTAATCTGAGATATGAGAATTTCCATCACGGTGTATCAGATTTGAAGAGATAACTCAAATCCATTCAATCTTCCTAAAATAAACTAACATAGAAACACCCAGAACAAACATCAAGAGCAATACAGTATAATATCCGTAAGGCAATGTAAGTTCAGGCATATTGAGGAAATTCATACCGTAGATCCCTGAGATGAGAGTCAGTGGGATGAATATCGAGGAGATAACTGTTAAGACCTTCATCACCTCATTCAACTTGTTGCTAATACTTGAGAGGTAGGTGTCACGCATGCTAGAGAGAGCTTCTCGATATCCCTCAAGTTGATCATTGACCTGAATGACATGATCATAGAGGTCGCGCAGGTAGATGTTGGTAGAAGTATTGATGAGGGCGCTTGGATCGCGATAGAGCCGCCCTACTATCTCCCTTAAAGGCCATAAACTCCTGCGTGAAACAGATAGGATACGTTTGAGTCGATACATATCATGCAATGTTGCAGTCGTTGGATTTTCAATGACTTCATCTTCGAGTTCTTCAATCCTCTCACCAAGTGACTCGGTAAAGATAAAGTAATCATCTATAATCATGTCTAGTAATGCATAGACCATATAGTCCGTTCCAGAAGACCTCACATTACCATGCCCTTGTTCTAGTCTACTGACTACAGGTTGGAGTATAGGATCCGTGCTCTCTTGGAACGAAAGCACAAATGACTTTCCCAAAATTAGACTGACTTGCTCAACTGAGATATTATCATCGCCTTCAAGATTCAACGTTTTCAAGACAATGAAGATATAGTCAGAGTACAACTCCAATTTTGGACGGTGCTCCGTGTTTACTATATCTTCGAGAACAAGAGGGTGAATGTCATATTTTCTACAGAGGGTCTGGACTAAATCTACATCATGGACTCCAGTAAGATGTGCCCAGCGTATCATTTGTTTAGAGGGCTTTTGTGCAATTTCTTGTTCTCCAACATTTTCATTGATGAGTATATTATTCTCATTGTAATCAATCAGTCTAATACTTGATTTATCAGTCCTCTTTTGCCCAATGTGTATAGGTGTCCCAGGTGGTAGACCTTTGGTTCTACTACTTCTCTTCACTAGCAGTCCCACGATTATCTTTGATTGATGCGGCTTCATTCTATATTCCGATTATCTTCGATTTCTTTTTATCCCATCCATTTTTCTTCGCTTTCTTAAATGCCTTACTTGCATCCTCATGTCTACCTGTAATCCAGAGAACAAGATGAAGATTGAACCACAGATCTGGATTTTCAGGCTTTTTCTCCAAGTCCTTTCTTAATCCAACTTCAATTTTTTCTAAACGAATCATCTCTCTCTGACTTTGAGTGTTGGCTGCATGCAAAACACCACGAATGAAATCCCCTGGTCGCTCTAGTACATAAGATCTAAACTCTAATGGGGTTTCCTTCAGAAATGTATTCAAAGCAGTGCTTGGTGTGTCTTCTTCTCGTCGTATCTCACCAGCAAGGAGCTGTCTTTCATATTCGTGTTGCATATAGTTAAGTAATTCATCCATATGAATTGTAACTGGATCCTCCTCTCCCAAGTTCTCTTGAGCTTTAATAAACTCGAAGTAGACTATTTCAGTTCCAATTATATCGAGAGTACTTGGTGTAAGCCGGAGCTTTTTTAGGTCATTCAGGAAAGTCCTCACGGTATAGGTATCTCTCTGAGGCAATTTGATAGATTTTGTTGGATACATACAATCATCTCCAATATTCTTCTGCTAGTGTTCTATCGTAGCTCTCCAGTCGCACCACTTGTAATACGTATAGATCCTAGTATCAAGAAGGTGACTGCTAAGATTATTTTTAAGGTATATAATCCTAGAGAGGGAAAAATCGCAGCGATAAAACCAAAGATGAAGACTATTCCTCCACCGACAATGAAGAAGATTCGAGTTCCCTTTTTTATGTCCTCTTCTAAGTATCCAACAGCAATTCTTGCCAAACCTAAGAACATAATGCCAAAGGTCAGTAATGTGATAAGAACTGTAATAGCAAGCTCTGTGAAATACAAAGCAGCTGTGGCAAGAACAATAGCTATAAGACCTGTTACTATTTTAATAGCACGCGTACCCTTTTTTAGATCAGACATCAAAATACCTTTTCCAATGCGAGTGAATCCAATGAACACAAGTCCTAGGGCAAGGAGAAAAATAATCGTAGGTTCAACTATTGATGTGTCAAGGATTATCCATGCACCTAGAAAGACAATTATAAGACCAATTAGGATGTCGAGTACTCTTGCGCTCTTGGGATATTCTTCTAATGACATAGATGAACTATAGTGTTTTTTCGCTAAAGAGATTTACTATTTTTATAGACGGTCTTTGTTTCAATCTGATGATATTAAAAAGGTACTACCTAAAAGGTTAATCAGTCTGAGTATGAACAACTTGTATTATTTTTCAAGTGGTGCCTTGGATATGTTATGAGGATCCAAATTAATCAAGATAGCAATCAAATATATTCCGTACTAGTACATAATACTTAATTCTGTGACTTGAATACTTCTCTCGAGTTTGCAATGAAAAAAAGCCGGAAGACTGTACTTGCAATTCCAATTATTGTAATTGTGTTGATACTTGGATATGCATCCATAATGGGCATTCAGATTGGAATCAATAGCCCATCTCTCGAATTCCCTATTCGTGAAGAAGATCGAGTCACAAGACTCTCTGCGTATTACACCCCCGATTGGGGCGAAGTTGGAGTATATCACAATGGCATCGATCTTGTTATCTCAAATAATGTGACCATTATCTCACCTGTTCGTGGCACAATTATTTCATACAGTGAAAAAATCAATCCCTATGCTGGAAATGTGCTCTTTAAAATTGCTATTGCAATCAACCTAGTTTGGGAGGTCCATCTGGTTCTAGAACCTGGATTCAAAGATGGAACGAACAACTCGATTCAGAGCTCTCTCATTGATGCTCCAATTGGTAAGCAGCTAAGTGTTGGAGATGAGCTAGGCACTCTACTCGTAAGTGATAGCTATCCACACTTGCACTACATGTTACTCTACTTGGGCTCAGATGTTTGCGCATACAACCACTCTAGTGTGACAGCAAAATCTGTGTTTGAAGACATCGCTTTGAGTTCAAATAGCTCAATTTTCTTCTCTCATCCAGAACTGAATCCGTTATTAGCTCCTATAGGTCTCATGTTGATCAGTGGGATTGTCACATACATAGTTATAGCTATTATCATATTCAAAAAGAACTAATCCCGTCATTATGATATTGATGGTCAATGTGACTCTATCGGAGAGGTTATTTGAATATAAACAATTGTTAATATAGTGTAGAAGATGAAGCGAGCGGATAATGAATGGAAATTAAAATTGACTCCTGAACAATACAGAGTTCTTCGACAATGTGGAACAGAGCCACCATTTACTGGGAAATATGTGAACCACAAAGAGAACGGGGTCTATGTGTGTGCAGGATGTAACAACGAGTTATTCTCATCTAAGACAAAATATGATTCTCGAAGTGGATGGCCAAGTTTCTGGGATCAATTCTCCGAGGAGAGTGTTGA
>SDOA01000009.1 GCA_004524595.1 Candidatus Thorarchaeota archaeon
ATTACGAGAATTCATCAATTGGAAATTGGACTGCCCACGTCGCAGTTGGTGTGGATGTTACAAATCATAGTGGCAGTCCAACTATTGCCATGGATACCTATTATTTAGATGCTCGGAATCAGACTTACAACATACTTGTACAAGGTCTAAACAACGAAAATGAGACCCTCTCTTTCTTCAGAGCGAATGTCACTATCTGTAATTTCTTCACTCCTGATATTATTGTGCATCCTCCCGTATTACTACCTTCTGAAAATTACAAGTACAACATCAGTTGGTCATGCACTGATAAGAATGCAGATGATTTGAACTTCTTCTTCGTATGGGTTAGTAGTGATGATGGTTATTCGTACATGATTATAGCTCAAAACTTGACGACACATTCGATGATTTGGGACATCTCAGGATGGATGGAGGATTATTATGCAATACGTGTACGTGCATACAGTGTTGATCTCACTCCAGATAGTTTCACAGATGTAACAGACCCTCCATCTGGTTACTGGCCTGGCGACTATGCTGATGATGTGTTCTATCCATTTCATGGTGATAGTCTACCTAGTTATACTCTCTCGATAAGTTACACAAGTGATATCACCTATCATTTTGGTTCTGTAGGAAATAATGTGTCCTTAACTCTTGTTTTTAAGTATCTATTTCCACCTTCTCTTGATTACGATATTTATGACAATGAAAGCCATTGGTTTTCTGGAGAGATATTTCCTACCAATTTTACCTATGTGTTAGTTCTTAGCATAGATGGGCTCTCAGTTGGAAGTCATTCTATTTCGGTGGTATTTCATCCCTACTTTGGTGATAGGACAAGAACCTTCAATGTCAACGTCATAGGAGAAGAAAACTCGACGAAAACGACAACCCCAACTAATTCATCAACGGCAGAATTCAACCTAATTTATCCTCTAGCATATGGAGTTTCTATTGTTTCAGCGAGCATTATAATAGTCTCAATCTATTCAATATCTAGAAAAAGAAAGTAAGAGTGCTTCATTTATACTGAAGCACTACCTACCATTACTTGGATTGATTTTCTAAGATTGCAGCTTGAGCTGCAGCAAGCCTGGCAATTGGTAATCTGTATGGCGAACATGAAACATAATCGAGACCAATCTCATGGAAGAACATCACTGACCGTGGATCCCCGCCATGCTCGCCACAAACACCCAGTTTTATATCAGGTCTAGTCTTTTTTCCTCGTTCGATTGCAATCTGAATGAGCTGACCAACACCGCGTTTATCAATGCTGACGAAGGGATCATTTCTCAAAATGTGTCTATCGAGGTACTCAGGAAGGAATGAATCGATATCATCTCTACTAAAACCAAAACCCATTTGCGAGAGGTCGTTGGTCCCAAAGGAGAAGAATTGAGCTGATTGAGCCATATCACCAGCACGCATACAAGCACGTGGGATCTCTATCATTGTTCCATACAGATAGGGAATGTCCAATCCGACTTCGCTCTTCACCTCTTCATAGACTTTCTCAACAATAAGCTGCATTGTCTTGAGCTCTGCCGCGCCGATGGTCACTGGTATCATTATTTCCAGGTGTACTTTCTTACCCTCCTTTAGAAGCTCAGCACCAGCCTCTAGAATTGCACGAACTTGCATCTCATAGATTTCAGGGTAAGTGATTCCTAGACGCACTCCGCGATGCCCCATCATAGGATTGTTCTCATGGATCTGCTCACCTCGTTTATGAACCTCCTCAGCAGTAATACCAAGGGCAACTGCAAGTTTCTCTTGACCGAATTTGCTCTGTGGCACAAATTCGTGGAGTGGAGGATCTAATAGCCTAATGGTGACAGGCAAGCCATCCATAACTTCAAGGGTTGATTTTATGTCTTGTTTTACATAAGGAGCAAGCTCTTTGAGTGCATGCACTCTTTCAGCTCTGGTGTTACTTAGAATCATTTTTCTTAGGAGGAAAAGGGGTTCATCACTACCTTCTCCATAGAACATGTGTTCGGTTCTAAAGAGACCTATACCTTCAGCTCCAAAGCCTAGAGCGATTCTTGCATCCTCAGGTGTGTCTGCGTTTGCTCTAACTCCAAGTCTTCTGTATTTGTCAATGCGTCCCATGAATTCTCTCAGTCTTGGATTCTCTGTGGCTTCGATCATTGGCAGCTCACCAGAGTAAACGAGACCCTGAGTTCCATTGAGTGTGAGATGATCGCCCTCTTTGTATAGTTTGCCACCAATAGTTACAGTCTTTTCATAGGTGTTGATGTCGAGACCTGCAGCACCAACGATGCAACACTTGCCCCATCCTCGAGTTACAAGAGCTGCATGGCTTGTCATGCCACCACGAGCTGTAAGCACTGCATTTGCTGCACGCATACCCTCTATATCCTCAGGTGATGTCTCTTCACGAATGAGGACTACCTTCTTTCCTTTCTTAGTCCATTCAACAGCTGCTTCAGAAGTGAACACAATCTGGCCAACTGCGCCTCCAGGACCTGCAGGAAGACCTCTAGCAATTGGTGTTGCCTCTGCTTCTGCCTCAGGATCTAAGATAGGATAGAGTAATTGCCCAAGCTGCTCCGGAGCTACCCTAAGAATAGCTGTGGGTTCATCGATGAATCCTGTATGAAGCATGTCCATTGCAATATTGAGCGCAGCTGTTGCAGTCCTCTTTCCAACCCTGTGTTGTACCAAGAAGAGCTTGTTTTCTTGAATAGTGAACTCGAGGTCTACCATATCCAATGTGTCTTTTTCCAGAATATCGCGTATTTCTACAAGTTCTCTGTATAGTTCAGGCATTGTATCTTCAAGAGTTGGTAAATCTTTACTCTGTTCATTTTTACTCGCTTCATTCATTGCGTTTGGAGTACGAGTGCCAGCTACAACATCTTCACCTTGCGCATTGATGAGAAATTCTCCATAGAATGTGTTTTCACCCGTGGCAGGGTTTCTTGAGAAGGCCACTCCTGTTGCACTATGATCACCCATGTTTCCAAAGACCATGGCTTGGACTGTACAGGCAGTGCCCCAGTCGTCAGGGATATTCTCAATTCTTCGATATGCTACAGCCCGAGCTCCACCCCACGACTTGAATACGGCGCCTATAGCACCCCATAGTTGTTCGTAAGGATCATCCGGGAATTCTCGACCAAGGGTCTTTTTTACAGCATCTTTGAACTCGTTGCAGAGTTCTTTCAGTTGCTCCACATTGAGACAGGTATCTGTAAGACATCCAGCTTTCTTCTTTTTTGCCACAAGGAGTCTTTCCATCTGTTGACGGATTCCATGACCTTCCTCAGGTTCAATACCGGCCGCCTTTTCCATGACCACATCACTGTACATCATAATCAATCGTCTATACGAATCATAGACGAATCGCTCATTATGGGTGGTCTCAATTAGACCAGGAATTGTAGAAGTTGTTAATCCCACATTTAGCACAGTCTCCATCATTCCGGGCATCGACTTTCTACCTCCAGATCGAGCAGAAACTAGGAGGGGATTTTTTGGGTCTCCAAATTTTGTGTCCATCACTTCTTCTACAAAAGAGAGAGCCTCTTTGATCTCAGCCTTAATCTCATCACTCAACCCTCCGGATTTCAGGTAGAGATTGCAGACCTCTGTTGAGATGGTGAAGCCTGGAGGAACTGGTAGACCAAGAAGTGTGGCTCCAGCCAACGAAGCTCCTTTCCCTCCAAGGAGATTCTTCATACGCTGGTCACCATCAGCTGTCTTGGCTCCGAATCTGAATACATGTTTACCTTCAATATCTGTCATATGATGTCAACTCACCTTGCTGACATTCGTATCAAGTTACATTTAATGTCCGACTTCTCGGACAGACTCATTCGAATGATATGCAATAGTTGCTTACAGAAGATTGAACACCTCTGCGAATATTCCAACTCATCTCTAACTTCCTTTATAATCTGTCTATTGTGACCTTAATCTCCTTTTTTAGTCAAGCCGAAAGCCTTTTTCACGAATGCATTTGACCAAACAGTTGCATCTAGGAATTAGAATAGATTAATTCGCCAGAGGATTGTAGTATGATAGATCTTACCAAAAATGAAGAGCAACTCAAGCGGACCATTACCCGCTGTAGAGAACGAAACATCATAATTCCAACCTACGCGCAAATGAAAGACCCGAGCAAGATTCCTGATAAGATAAAAAAGGGCCTAATCAATATCGAACTATGGGATGTTGTTCCACAGAATTTGTTCAGAATTACTTGGAAGAATGAACCTCGTGATAGGGGGGGTCTCTATCGACCTCTTGCTAACTATATGGAAATTCCACATGAAATTACTGGCGTTGATACAAGAATAATTGCTTTGGTCGGTAAATGGTTTCCCACTGGAGCGCACAAGGTTGGTGCAACCTTTGGGTGTCTTGTCCCTCCACTTGTGACAGGTCAGTTTGATCCGACATATCATAAGGCAGTCTGGCCTTCAACAGGCAATTACTGTAGAGGTGGAGCATATGATGCAACCCTCCTTGCCTGTGAGAGTATTGCAATACTTCCAGAGGAGATGAGTCAGGAACGCTTTGATTGGCTAAAGACAGTAGCAGGTGAGATCATTGCTACTCCGGGGTCAGAGAGCAATGTGAAAGAAATCTATGATAAGGTTGCAGAGCTTAAAGCAACCCGTGATAATGTCTTTGTGTTCAACCAATTCTCTGAGTTTGGCAACTACCTCTTTCATTATGATGTGACTGGTCAAGCAATGCAGGAGGTTCTTGACAAGGAACTTGGTAAGAGTACCTATCGAGGTGTGTGTCTTACGACTGGTTCAGCTGGCACACTTGGTTGTGGTGACTACATGAAACAAATCTATCCAACTTCTAAGATTGTTGCTGGTGAGGCTGTTCAATGTCCAACTCTCTGGTTGAATGGTTATGGTGCGCATAGAATTGAAGGCATCGGAGATAAACATGTACCCTGGATCCATAATGTACGGAATACTGACATGATAATTGCCATCGATGATGTAGATACAATGAATATTATGAGACTCTTCAATGAACCCGAGGGTCGTAATTATCTCATAAATGATATCGGAGCTCCTGAGAAGATTGTATCACAGCTTGGATTATTGGGCATCTCAAGTATAGCTAACCTATTGATGTGTGTTAAATTTGCGAAATATTACGAACTAACAGAGGATGATGTCATTCTTACAGTCTTCACTGATTCAATGGATATGTATCAATCCCGTTTGAGAGAAGCAAAAGTCAAGCATGGATCTTACTCAATTCTAGATGGTGTAAGGGATTACTATGGATATCTTCTTGCACAAAAGACTGATGCAATGATTGAGCTTGATCATTACGATAGAAAGCGAATTCATCATCTGAAATACTTCACATGGATTGAACAACAAGGTATGGAACTTGATGAATTGAACGCTCAATGGTATGACTTCCCATCATATTGGGAACGAATTCAACAAATGACTCCTAAGATTGACCATCTTATCACCGAGTTCAACGAGAAGGTGGGATTGATTTAGTTTGATGAAAAATGATACCAGAATAATCCAAGTCTGAGTTATTTAGAACAATTGTTTGGTATATTTTCTATTGAAGTTTTCCCTAAATTATTAGGGAGATATAACATAGATTTGCTGAAATACTTAGACTAGCAAAGTAGTTTAGGTAGACAATTCGATGTAAGATATTCGTTGTTATTCATACCGCAACAGGATCTATCTTAATTCATGGAGGGTTCCCTTTGAAAAGATACATGATGGTATTAATTCAATTCATTTGGGTAATGCTATTATGTACACCACCTGTTGTTCTTCAGGAACCAGTAAGTTTCATTTCGACAAGTCTGAAAAATGTACATGTATCCTCTGAGTTAAGTGGAGATTCAGAAATTGCATCATATCAAACTGGTGTGCTGAATCCCGTCATAATTGAGCACACAGGGAGGGCAGCTACTCCTACAGGCTATTCCATCACACGTACCGACACAATAAAAAATCTACATTCTGAGATCGAACTCCCATCAGGCCTTGAAGGTAATCTACATTCTGTAGAATGTAACGGTGGACATTTGCTCGTAGGTGAAAATGGACAAACTGATTTCAGCTCGTCGGAGGGCACAATATCACTTTGGATTAAATGGGACATAACAGCTCCAAACGGTCGTTTTTGGGGCCAGCACAATGATTTTGAGACCAGATGGTCAAGTCGTAGGCTTGTTCTTGACTGGGGTAGTGATACAACATTACAAGGAGCTAAGACTGATTGGGTCGTTGATAAATGGTATTTCATTGCCATAGTGTGGAATGATGATACGAATAGCCTGGCACTCTATTGGGGTGATGAGGATACCCAACCTTCAGAGGATGCATCGACTACATTTTGGTATGGTACCGTTATTGGCTTGTTAACAGAGAATAACATCATGTGTTCGAGAGCTAGTACAGGCTATCGTGTTTATGGTCATGTTGATGACTTTAGATACTATTCTATCCAACGGAGTCTTGATGATATTCAAAGTGACTATGTTCTCCCACTCGTTGGTAATGAACCTTATTTAGAGCATCATTACTCGTTTGAAAATGGGTTTATTGATTCAGCTGGAGAGAGCAATCTCATTCCAAGTGGAACCGTAACTATAAGTTCAGATGTGTTCTATAGGTCTGGCGGATGGAGAGCAGAGTCTGTAGAAATGAGCATTCGTAATTTAAAACGTCTTCTTGCTCTAAATGGTTCATTTGAAACAGGATTACCAGGTTCTAATATTGATTGGACTGGAGATGGGACATATTATGCAGAAGGTTGGCGAGCTCGAAGACAGGTCCTATCATATCAGGGAAGACAACGCACTTCTTACATCAATACTGGCCCAAAATATATTCTAATAGAAAACGAGGGGTATGAAGATCCATCTTCTCCTGATTCCTATCGACATTATGATGGAACTGTAATTTATTGGTACCAAACAATTGAAAATCACCGACTTACTGAGGTATTTGAGTTCAGTATGAACTTCCTTTACCAGAGAGGACCTATTGGTGTAAATTTCAGTAATAATTTCGAGTTTTGTTTCGAAATCTTAAATGGTTCATCCACCCTCTGGAATTGGTCGATAGACCCAACTCAGATCGAGCAAAGAGGAATATGGTATTCGATCAATCCAATAACCGTAGAAATTCCCTATGCTCCAGCACTATTTGAAGTCCGAGTATCTTTAAAGGTAGACACAGTTTCAGGATTCATCGGAATACCTGTTGATGATCCAGATGTTGATGGTGATTCTGCTAATGCCATGTATCTGACCTTCTTCATTGATGATATCTCGTTAGTAGCTTCGCAAATACCAAGTTTTGAGAATATAGATTTCAAAATCACTTTGGACCCATTTATCAATGTTACAACATCTGGCTCTTCAGGAACTTGTTCGCTTATATTTGATCATAAATATTGGAATCAATCTTCAATCCCATTTAGCTTTTCTTCCAACGCAACTGTTTCATTTGAATACTTTGCCAGAATTACAAAAGTATCCAAAATTATCAACTCAACGTACTTGCAGAATTTAGACATAGAAGGTGTTTTTTACAAAGCTAATCTCAATCAGGAGATTGAATTATCATTCAATACATATATGCGATCATATCCCGGAATTGTCGATATTGGCGTAAATGTTCTATGCCCTATAGATTGGGATTTGCCTTTGGTTGAGGATCCCTTCGGAAATGACCTGACGACTGAAATCGAATATGATGCAGGTCTATTGAAAATACCATCTGGAGTTGCTGAAATAGTAGGCTGGTGGAGTTTCAAATTTACAGGTCATAACTACGCCTCTTCCATTAACACTGAGATGTCTTCCAACTCAGATCCTACATGGTCATCTTCATCAATCTATAGAAATGGTGAAAAGTTAAGGAGTGTCATCTCTTTTGCTAATGGCCCTATTTCACCTGTTGAGGTTTTAGATGTAGAAATTTGCATATTCACTCCATCAGGCCTTCTTTGGTCTATTGAAAATGTAAGTAATTCTGAAGGCGCAACAGTAATGAGTACAGCAACAACTTTTGGTTCAACAAATGCCTCAGTTGGAACTTGGCTATTGTCATCTTATTGGGTCAATGGAACAGAAGTTGGATATGGGTCGAGAGAATTCTCTCTATATCATCAATTGACCATTTTTGCACAGACCCCTAATATAGAGATAAAACCTGGTGAAACTTTTACAGCATCTGTTTTTCTTTATGATCAAGATAGCGGATATCCGCTCTTGAGTGATGCAATGATTGTTGGTAATTGGTCTGCAACAGAAGTTGCCTTCAGTCCAAATTTGGCTAAAGGCTGGTGGGAGGCTGATTTCAATTCATCATCAGTTAATACTGGCAATTATCTAATTTTAATAACTGCAAATCTGCCTTTCTATGACACTGATTCTTGCATCATCGATGTCAAGATTCCTGTAGCTGAGTCCCTATACGAGATTACACTTCGGGCGACTCTAATTGGTGCGATTTCAGTTATTCTTGCTTTTACTCTAATTGTATTTAGCAGACACATCTTTCTTAAAATCAGAACAAAACGTAGTCGTGAAATCTTAGCTCTCAAAGGCAGACTTGATGATGCCCGAAATATTATTGGTCTATTAGTAATTCATCGTACAATTGGACTACCAATATATTCGCGGATTATTAAAGGAGGCTTCCAAGAGTCGCTTCTAAGTTCGTTCATCTCAGCCTTATCGCAATTCCGAGCAGAGTTTTCTTGGGATGAACCAAAATGGACAGCACTTCCAATTACAGAAATAATAACAGTTGTTCTAACTGACTCTCTAATTTGTGCTCTGATAACTGTTGAGTCGTCCTCTGAAAGACAAAAGAAGCAACTGGAACATTTTGGGACAGAAGTAGGTGGTCTTTATGATAAAGATGAAGATACGTTAAAACAGATGATGCGTTCTCCTGTGCTGTCTTCGACAATTGATTTAATATTTTCTAACTATTTTGATGGTCCTCTCTTGACGCGATATATAGGAATCAAAGAAGAGTTACCTAATCATCTGATTCCTGTGAAGGAAGCTATACAGATTATGAATGTCGAAAAGGGAATATCTACTGAAGCAATAATCAAAACGCTATTGCTCGAAGGATATGGGGAAAGAATGTCATATAATCTGGTTCTTGAGGCAATTGATGGGGAGTATCTTGTTGCTGCTAGTGAAGAATCTTTTGTATTATCTGAGGTTAAGGATTAGTAACCTTTACCATCACTGACCTACAGACTTGTATATATGTATCAGATTTTCACCTAAATCTAGGGTCGAACTTTCCATGGATGAAATCATTATCAGATATTGGAGTCCTCACGGACGACAGGAAGAAACGAAATTTCATTGTGGACATTCAAAGATTGACCTTGTGATGCGAGCAGCAAAAAGAGTCGATCTATCTAATCTTAAAGAATGTACAGAATTGGTTAGCATAGATCTATCGAATAATATGCTTGAAGAACTTAATCTCTCACCTCTTTTAAATTGCATGAAATTGAGAGATATCAGATTAAAAAACAATCATCTAAAAGAATTAGATCTCTGGCCTTTAGTGAATTGTGCATCACTGGGAAATATAGAATTATCAGAAAATCGTATTCAAGGAATTGACCTTTCACCTGTTTTTCTCAGAGCAAGAGTTAGAATGGATTCTTCAGTCGTTATTCAGGCTGATTTTATTCTCAGATACATATTCACCCATGAAGAGCTAGCAGAACGATTTAACCTAGTTCGTCCAGATGGAGCTCCTTGGCATGCAATTCCTGTCATCATTTGGAATAATTACAAAAAGAAAAGTGATGATATGAGTTGGAGTACAATGATGCAGCGTATGCAGCTTTTAATGAAATCAATTGATGAGGAAAAGTGGTACAGCTGTCAACGCGGTCTTTTACTAGGGCTCGACATACCTGAACTAAGTGGTTTTGATGGGAATCCGATGAATCTGTTAGACACAGCTGATTCTATCATGTCCTACAAAGAAGCAAGGCATGCAATTTATGACAGGACCCTTGAGCTACTTGAACACCAGTTCGAAGATGAGGGACCTACTCTTTTTCTTGATATTGAAAAAATGAAGAATACGCGTGCATCGAAATTAATCCCTCGTATCGTTGAATTACGAAGAAATGAGATTGAAGATACAACAATTCCAATTAAGGGAAGTAAGGCCTTTTTGAAACCTCTCTGGCTTACGCACTATGGGTATACAATGCTAAAAGTCTTAGATATGGGTTTAACCACAGATCTGACCAATTTGCAGCTTATCAAGTCCAGCTTCTCTGAGTTAGGTTTTACTATTCGAACGAAGGAAGTGCAAGTTGTACATGAATCATTTGATAGTAAAGGTTCACAAAGCATGCAGCAGTATGTCTTTAATCAAATCAGTGGGTGTTATGACTATCATCAATTACCTTCTTCGATAGGTTAATTTCACCATGTATTTTTTCAATATTGGAAGTGCCTGTAACTTGACTAGCAGGAAATTCTTTGATGAACCATTAATACGAGCAAAGATAGGTAAGATACAATTTCCAAAGCTTTGCCCTGTATGTGGTGAAGTTACGACCACTTCCACATGGATAACAACGACACCGAGAAGAACGCAAATATCTCGAGCAAACTGGCGCGTAGGTTTCTATGCAGCTGAACAAAAGAGACTTTGTCTGGCATTGAATGAAAAGAAGAGCTTCCATGTGCATGTTTGTGAGAACCATGATATTTCAGATGATGGTGAATGGAGGACGAGGCTTCTTGCAATGTTACTTATTTCTATTGTAGCAAGTCTTTCAATCTTCTTTTTCATTTTCAATGGAAACTCATTCTGGAATGGTGATATTTTCAACCCGTGGATGCATGGTTTTTTGATTATAGCGTTAGTATCTATTGTTTTTGCATACTTTGCATTCAAACCTAATGCATTAGAATCCTCTTTTCAGATAATTGGATTTGACTACGATATTCAATATGTCTGGCTAAAACTGAAAAATCCAGAGTATAGAGCTAAGTTTGTGGAAGAAAACCCTCTTGATACTCAACTCGCAAACTGGATAGTGAAAGTCTGATTGACGACTTTATCAATCTTCTCTCATTCTTTTGGTTTCATAATATTTACATGTTCGTGAAAGTCCTAGAACAGCTTCTTTGACACTGTGGAATACTGGCAAGCCCCTCTCAACAAATGCATTCCATGCATCAGCTCTTGGAATTGGATATGCTACGTCAGGAACTGCAATTAATACAGGCTTCTTCATCTTCTGAACAACATGTTTTCCTGCATCTGCCATTATTCTCCAGTAGTCCACAAGTGTATCCTGAGCATGTAAGATAGATGCAACTTGGTGCATGTTATGCACATCAGCTTCAATAATTAGCGAATCAAAGTTCTGTTCTTCTCCGACGAGACGAATCACTTCTGCAGTAGTCTGGTCTTGATAATAGTCTGCTGCAAGATCTATTGGATTGCCAAGTCCCGTTCCCACATCCCGGATTAATGGGTCCAGTTTGCTTATTGTAGTTTCCGAGGTCTTTGGAACATAGAGTCCATTCTCAATACACAGATCAGTATAGATTACGCTTGTTCCACCACTTATTGCAATGAGTCCAATTTTCCTCGACCTTGGTATGGGACTCAAAGAGAAAATGCTCATTGTAGCTACAAGATCTTCCAAGGTATCAACAGTCTGGATATTTGCTTGACGGAAAGCAGCATTCCATATTTGATTGCTACCAGCAAGTGCTCCAGTATGGGATGCTGCAGCTCTAGAACCTTCAATAGAACGACCTCCTTTCAATACCACGACTGGTTTTGCTCGACTTGCTGTTATTAGTGCATCAAGAACCTTACGTCCATTCTTAGCTCCTTCGATATATGCTCCTACCACTTCGGTCTCTTCATCATCACTGAAAAATTCTAGAAGTTCTTGAGGAGTTATATCTACCTGATTTCCAAAACTAAAGACCTTACTAAATCCCATCCCTCTAGCAACGCCAGCTGTATATGTAGCAATAGCTACTCCCCCTGATTGTGATAGAAATCCAGCATTACCGACTAATCGTTTTGATGTCGGCATGAATGCAAATCCAAGGGAAGGGTAGGTAAGCCCCATACAATTTGGGCCAAATGCTCGCATTGGACGGCCTTCTAGAAATGTCCTAATATTGTCCTCCCTCTTCTTCCCCTCTTCTGTTCCAAGTTCTGAGAATCCACTTGTGAAGATTGTGACTCCTTTTGCACCTTTCTCATAACATTGTTTTAAGGTCTCAGGGACAGCCATATACGGAACTGCAATTATCGCGTAATCTATTTTTTCTGGGATTTCCAGAACATTCTGATAGATCTTGTGACCAAGAACCTCTCCCCCTTTTTTGGAAACAAGCCAGACTTTAAGATCATGTTCCCATTGAAGCATAGAGTGAACCCAATAGTATCCAAGTTTCGCAGATACACCAACAATTGCTAGTGATTTTATCTTGAGCATCTCTTTGATAGTGGGCCTCTTTATTGCATTCATACTTGTAGCTCCAGCCTGAGCCAGCGGTCGAGTCGATAATTTAAGACTACCTAATGGATTCAAAACTAGTGGTGAGGAGAGGGCGTCGACTGTACATTGACATTTAGGACGTTAAACACTTGTCTACGGAAACAAATGTGGAATTTCAAAGGCTTCTCTGTAGTTTTTCTTGAGTCGACGCTCTACGAAATAATGATTAATATTTCCTAATATAATATATTGGTATATATCTTTTTGAGTTGTCCTGATATGAATTACTTATTCCGAGTGATTAATAGGGGCAAAATTACTGTGAAAGTCATGCGATGCATACGTATCTTTATCATCATCTTCTTTATTCTAGCAAGTACAATAAGTAACAGTAATTCTGTCATCTCCGTTGAGGAGAACCTACATAGTTATCGCATTCATAGTCCGAGCTCCCTCACGATAGAGCGTGATTGGACAGTCAATATCATTCTAGTAAATTATGATGAGAGTATCATTGATGAGATTATTCTTCTCGATAGAATGCCAGCTCAAAGAGTCTACTCTTCTGGCTCTGTTGTCATGACCTACAACATTCAATATGATGTATATTATGCTAGTTCTGCATTCTCTAACGATTTGATGCAAATTGTCATTGATAATTCAGTCAATGGAACAGATACTGGTACATATCTAGACGAAGTAGCATTACTCTATCAGAAAAACCATCTTGATGAACCACAACGGATTTTTTACCCTCGAGATGGACGGACTATTGATGCGTATGCAATCGAGGATTGGCTTGTTAATCATCCTTATGTTGCTCCACCTGACCTTGGTTATACTCTCTATTTGGTGAATTTCTCAGCTCTCGATAGCTCAGACCATAGTCTTGAGCATTGGTACGATTATCATCCAATAGATCCTGATACTGGAGAGGAACAAGATTGGTTTAGATTGGAGTGGGATAATGCTCTAAACCCAAATGTAACAATGGATTATTCAAATTTTGGTGGTAAGTATAACTCCTTCTTTGTCGACCCTAGTGCACATCAATGGTATTTGAAGTGGTGTAGAATCTGGTGGAGCGAGTATATAGGCACAGAATATGATTTTTGGGCTCAAGACTTAGAGGATAAAGTTTCAAGTCTAGATTTGGAGACGCCAAGTGGCATCAATGATTTGAATATCTATCTACAGGAGTGCATTTGGGATCCAATTAATCTATTATTCTTCCCATATCAGCATCAACCTGCAAAATATTGTGAATCTGGATTACTGCGAGCACTGGTTATTTGTATGGATGTCGAAGAAGGAATCTCAGTCGACAGTCTAAGATGGGTGACCAATTCAGAAGTTCAAAAGGCACACCTTGAAGAGCTGTATCCCTTCATTAGTTGGAATGTGGATGTTCAATTTTTGGATATTGACGAATACCCATTATGGAATACTACATTCTGGTCATATGCAACTCTTCAACCAGATGGAATGACCATTGTTGATGGAGGAGGCATGTTTGATGCTATATATAGTACAATGCGACCCAACTATATCAATGTGGATAGTACAGACATCAATGTATTTGGTGCTGTCTTTATCAAACAACAGATGGAGATGCATGTCTATGGTAGAACATATACCGGATTGGGAGGTGGCGGACAGACTGTTATCTGGAAATCATGGGAGCGGTATTACAGACCTGATGGTATAACTCCCAAAGATGGAATCTCAGCAATTCAACTTCATGAGACCATGCATGCAATCGGCTTCCATCATACATGGCAACATGAACAGTATTCGAGTGACTTCTCATATGGTCCCATGGGTTACTTTGCCTATCATAATGGAACAGCAAGTTTTGATAAAAATTGGGTACAGGGAACATATCTCGATCAAATGGAAGCTCTACTCTATGAAGATTTCACTGAAAAACAAGCTAATCTAGGTGTAGATGAACGGTCTGAAACATACATGGCTGAGCAGAAGATTCTGGACCTCTTTGATGATGCGAGGTCCTCATATAATGAGATGGATTGGCATGCAGCATTTAATGCACTAAAAGATGCTGAAAAGTGGATTAAAAGAATGATGTGGTCTACCCATGACGACACTGCACCAGTAATCTCAACATGGGAGGTATTGCCAAGAATCATAACAGATGGTTTTGAAGTGAGGGCTCAAGTTACAGACGATCTTTCTGGTTTGGAGAATGTATCAGTCTATCTCTGGATTGACCAAAATATCATCAATGTATATCCTTGTGCCTACAGTAGCGGAACATGGAACGCCGTTGTTCCCGAATTTATGGCTGCTAATACAGTCGAAGTGTGGATCGTTGCGTGGGATTGGGCGATGAATATAGCTGAAAGCACACATGAGGTTGCTTCAATTGCGACAGGTCATACTGTTACCACAAATACAACAACTGCAACAGTGTCTGATTTGACTCTCCTTCTTTATGCCTCAATTCTTGTGGCTTCCGTTTCCGTGATTGTTGTGGTCGTTGTTCGAGTTCTGCGGCGGCAATAGAGGGAGCTCTGTTTCTCTCCTTATCTTCTTTCCAGAATTTCGAAATGAATAGCAAATATTAGCAGTCACGATATTTCGAACGGTTTTTCATTCTATAGAACCACAGATACTTCATATAGTGGTATGGAATAGTTTTACCATTCAGTCGACTAAGTCAGAAGTGTATCCTATAGGAGACCGTCCGATGAGACCTAAGAAAATGTTTAGTTTGCTTCTTGTGATTTTTCCCCTATTTTTAGGAATGATGATAATTCCTTCAGGGTGGACTATAAGTTCACAAAATGATATTGATAGTGATATTGTTGTCTTAGAAAATGGCGAAACAATTGAAGTAGCACCTGACGAGGTATTGATGAAGTATGTTATTTCAGACATTCCGACATCGCTTTCTGGTACAGGATATCCCTTGGAGGTTGCTGAATATGGAACAAGAACTGACTCATTTACAAGCGAACAGATGGTCTATTATCCCTCAGGAACAATAACAACAGCCAATCTTTCTGTTCCAATGGGTGAACAGTGGGAAGGATACTATGTCTATGCAGATGTTAATAGTATCACCGAAAATCGTAGTTGGGTCACCAATCCCAATTTCAACACTGACACGACTTGGCTCTTCCAAACAGGCTATGAGGAAGGCGACTTCACCGGAAATAATAGGATCCACTACTTTACTTCAACAGGAACTAATATCGGAACATGGGGCTCAAGAGGAACTAGTACTGGCTCATTCATTGATCCTTGGGGTGTTGCAATTGATTCATCTGGAAATGTCTACGTAGCTGATGCTTTCAATAACAGAGTCCAGGTGTTCACGAGCACTGGTACATTCATTAGAGCTTGGGGAGCCTATGGTACTGGAAACGGTCAGTTTGATAGACCCACAGGGATTGCTGTTAACTCCAGTGGTTACGTCTATGTTGTTGATCAAGGAAATCATAGAGTACAAATATTTAGTTCAACAGGAGTATATCAGGGGCAGTTTGGATCTTCAGGAACTGGTAATGGTCAATTCAGAAGCCCAGTTGGAATTGCAATTCGCGATTCTCTTGGCTATGTTTATGTCACAGATATGGGTAATGACCGTGTTCAATATTTCAATTGGAATGGAAACCGACTTGGTGGCTGGGGCTCGAGCGGAACAGCAAATAGTCAATTCAGGATGCCGACAGGAATTGCTGTTGACCAGAGTTCAGGGCAGGTGGTTGTTGCAGATAGTTCGAATAATCGTTTTCAAAGATTCACAGCCACTGGAACGCACTCCGGTACTACAGGGAGTCTTGGAGGTGGTAACTCAAATTTCAGAACACCGATGGGAATTGCTATTAATTCAGCAACAGGACGAATATATGTCAATGACCTTGGGAATCATAGAATCTCCTATTTCTCAAGTGCTGGTGCATATCAGGGACAGTGGGGATCGGACGGAACCGGTAACAATAACCTTCGTTTTAATTATGGAATAGCTTTAGATTCAACTGGGAATGTATATGTGAGTGAAGGCAGCGGTACTGGAAGGATGGATGCAAACTGGCTTTCAAATGGTCATGGTACAGGCAACCCTTCTTCAATATTTGAAATAGATGGTTATTGGCACAATGAACCAAGTACAGCACTCTACGGCTTCTGGTACAACCCTGGAGACAAAGCCTTTGTTAGACAGGATCTTGTTATCGACCGTGGAGACGTTACGTGGGCTGGCATCTCACTTGATTATTATGCAAACTGTCGTGGCTGGGGCAACTATATGACTGGATTCTTTGAACTGTTTGTATCAGTGGGAGACCCTGACCATGGTGGTAACTATCTGTGGTCTAAACAATTCGATGACATTGATGCAACTAGAACTTGGTACTCGACAGGTCTTATCCCGGTAAGTTATTCAAGTCTTTCATTACCCAATTTAGAATTATTAGCTGGACTAAGAGTAACACAGAGTGAGTGGTATAGAGCTAATGATATTCGTCCTGAAGGTAGACTTGACAATATTGTGGTGTATATCAAAGCAAAAGCAACACCAGAGAATATCAATCTACAGATGAATGGAGTCGATGTTCAGAATGTCTACAGTGGCAGCTCGCCAATCTTTGGCCTCGGAACTGCTAGTTACACCCCCCTTGTTCCGTGGGTAAATAACAATGTATATGCTAATTTCTCATGGACTCCAGATCAAGTTCCACCAGATCCGAATTTTGCTATTACTGTTGATATTGATGCTGATATTACTGCATATGCACGTAGATACAATTCAATAACTGTGAACAATACTGAGCTTTTCACGTATGGTGATAACTATTTAGTGCAAAACAACACTGATGTCAATTGGGAGACAAATCATTATGTTTCAATTCCAGGAGGATATGAAGACTCATTCTTCTATAACATTACAATACCCTTGAATCGTGATGTGACCTTCGTTTCAGAACCATCTGATCGATACACTAACCTACCATCTGGCTGGTATCTTGGAGACCCTGGGGATGGAGTTGTGAACATTTCAGTCTATGAACTTGGACTCTTAGATCCTACAGGTTTTTGGATGGTTCGAGGAACATCTCCAAATATGATTTCGAATGTCCAAGTTTGGGATAATAGCCTTAGTCAGTGGGTCAACACAAAGAATTTTCGAGCTGACGAAAATACACGATTCAGAGCATTACTATCTGACACATATGAAAATGATGTAGTAACATTTACAATTTATGATTCAAATGGATTAGTATGGGATGTATTGCAAGCTACGGTTGATGGTAGTGGTTATGCAATTACCGATTATGTAGTTTTGGATGCAGTAAGCGCTAGAGTAGGTTCTTGGCAAGTACAGGCTCTTGTAAATGATGAGGTATCCGGACTTGACGTGCATAATATTGGGTATTTCTGCAGAGGTTTTACTATCACTCATGCTACTGAGATGAGTGTAAAATACCCAGTTGAAGGAATTACTAGTTGGAGTGTCAACGTCACCTACGGTGATATCGTATTTCTGCAACTTAGAATTGAAGACACTGATAATAGTGAACTTCTTCCTGCTGGTGTTTTGACATACTCAGGTGGCTTTGGCAGTGGTTCTGTAAATGACATGGGTACAGGCGAATACAGTGTTACACTAGATACTGGTACTCTTCCCTCAAATGGTGCATATTCTGTCGAGTTGAGTTGGTCAAAGCCCTTTTACGACTCACTCTTTGAAATATTCACTATCAATGTTATTTATGAGACTAACCTTCTCTCTTCAGACGCTCCTGGTATAGATGTAGCAAGTGGTAACACAGCCTATCTACATCTCTATTTTGAAGATATGTTCTTTGACCCCATTATTGGTGCTGATATAAATTGTAATTGGACTGAAAGTTATACCATTACACCTGATGGCTTTGGGAATTACTTGTTGGGTTTAGTTACAACAGGAATGACACTTGATGTTTACAAAGTACAGATTACAGCATCCAAAGATTTCTATGAATCTCGATCTATTATCCTTAGTGTAGAGGTTCGTGAACTTCATACATCCGCAATTCCCTCAACGAGTCTTCTCTCATTACCTGTTGGTTACACAACTTCATTCACTATTACCTATCGGGATACTGACCTTCAGGTACCAATTAGCGGAGCTGAAGGTTATATTTCATGCAATTGGTCTGACATTCATTCAAGTGGTGATCAAAATTACACTGTCACTGAAACAGCCACTCCAGGTGTGTATGAAGTCATAATCTATTCAATGGATGATGATCCCCTCGGCTTCTATGACATATTATTCTCAGTTGAGAGGTACGGAGCTCAAAACCAGAGTTTTATTGTTACAGTAGAATTACGTACACATCTCACTTCCTTATATCTCGAAAATTCAATTGAGTCGACACCTTACACAGGAAATATCACCGTCAATCTAGTATATTATGATGTAGATGCAAATACTGGTATTGTCAATGGTACAACATTGGGTGGTTATGTCGAGCTTATAATCACAACCTCAGGAGTACCATCTTTAAATTACTATGTAGTCAGCATCACCTCTGGAGGAATGTACACAATACACATTCCTGCTGACCAGTGGGCTGATGTAGGGACAGTGATTTTGAATATTCAGATGAACTGGATTGGTGTTAATACAAAATACCAAAACTTGGGATTATCAGCAAGCGTAAGCATAACTGCTGCTCCAACTGATCTCTTCATTGGTGAGAGTCCGATTGTTACTCCATATGGTGAAGAAATCACATTCACAGTAATTTACTATGATATAGGTGGCCTCAGTGGTGTTGTGAATGGAACAGGTCCCTATTCTGGTAATGTACATCTCTTTATTGAAGTTCTTACACCTGGACAAACAATAACACAGTCAGACATGATAATTACAGAGATTGATTTCACTAATAATCCAGGAGAGTATAGAATAACATTTGATTCTTCACTTTTAATTGGCCTTGGAGCTGTAGAACTGAAACTTTGGTTCAATTGGACTACCGCTGCGCTTCCATATTATCAGAATCAAATGATAGTAATTTCAGTATATACATCAAATCGACTGACTGTTGTTGATTGGACACCTCTTCCAGTGAGTCCTTATGATGAACTAGTGAATCTTACATTTATCTTTAGAGATTCATTAACTGGTGATCCAATTCTTGATGACCCTAATCTTTACATCAGCATTCCTGGATATTCATTCAATGTTTATTATGATGGAGACTTGACAGGTAAATTCTTTGTTGAAATTGATACTTCTGCATTTCCAATAGGAAGTAATTCCTTTGTACTTAGTGTAGAATGGGTCGGTGCACCATACTATCAGAATAGAACAAGTGTGCAAATCTACATTACAGTGAGGGAGAGATATACCAGCCTGACTCATGGTTCTTACTCTGACGTACAATTCGGAAATACATTGTATCTTACCTTTACATACCGTGACCTTGATGATTCTACATCTATTGGCATGAATGGCAATAATTTGACTCTAGATGCTTGGCTAACAGGTTACTATACTGTATATGATAACGGTGATGGTACATATGTTCTCCAATTGGATACTTCAGTCTTTTTGACTCTTGGCGTATTCACAGTCAATGTTCATATCGAATATGTCGGAATCAGAAATTGTGTTGATGCTGATGATCTCTTCTACCTTACTCTGAAACAAAGAAGGACTCAATTAACCAGCGACCTTCCTGATTTGGCACCATACTTAACTCAAGCAATAATTGTCGTTCACTATACTGACGACACAACCTCGGTTGGAATTATCGGAGCAAGTATCAATGCATCTTGCTCGACTTCTGTTGACCAATTACAGCTCGGAGTTAATTACTGGGTTGATGACAATCTGGATGGAAGCTACACAATTCGGATTGATACTGTTGCTCTAGGGAATTTTGGTTCGTACAGTATTACTATCACTGTTAGCTTTTCAGGAAGTCCATATTATCAGACTCGAGTGCGCAGTGTTGATATCGAGGTCTCTCGAAGACCGGTTACTATTACAGTGACCAAATCTCCTCTCAACACTCCATTCCTGTCTAATGTCACATTTGAGATAACAGTAACAGACCAACTTGAGAGCTCAGGAATTACTATAACAAAATCGAACTTGATACTCTCTCATAATGGTGGAACAATGATTACTGATGGAGAATACTCAATTACTGGATCTAATGGTGTCTACATAATCTCACTCAATTCACTTGTATTGGTTTCAGAATTAGAGGATGCCCATCCCATATCGATTGCATTTGTCTGGGGAGATGTTTCACCATATTATGGAAATGCATCCACCTCCACTCAGGTATCAATAGTCGCACGATTTACTCAAGCCACAGTGCTTCAAACTCCTCCAGGCTATTATTACTTCAATATGAGTGCTCTAGTCAGATATAGTGATTATCTCACTGGTTCTCTAATTTCAGGAGCTACGCTCACAGTTTCCTGCCTTAATCAATCAAGTTTTGATTATTGGATTGTGAATAATCCTGATAACACCTATACCATTCTAATCGATACAAACAGCTTACCCGGTCTAGGGAGATATTTCTTCTCCGCCAATTTTACATGGTTTGGAAGTCCATTCTACCGAAACATTACTGGGCTTGCATTTAGTATCATTGTTAACCCTGTTTCAACCTCTCTGAGTTTCGAGTTGCCTGAAGGTGTGACCTACTATCTTGGTGATACTATCTATGCTAACATAACATACATAGCAATTGAGTTCGGTACTGGAGTTTCTGCAGCATTAGTTCAGACAGATTGGTCATTGACAGCATACTCAATTACAGAGATTGCACCTGGAATATATCAGATGATTATTAATACATCTGGACTTGATGCTCAGCTCTATAGGTTCAACGTAAATGCAACTAAGCCGAACTTTCTCTTCCAACAAATCGAAGTGGACATTCTCCTTTCTGCGATACCTGTACAGATCGAGTTGGAGTTCTTACCGACGAATCCGGTTTGGGGTGATACTGTCGAATTCCAAGCTAATGTCACAGATGCTAGACTAGGAACGCCTATTTTAGGTGCTAATGTTACACTGACCTTAGATATTGTTTCAATACTATTGACAGATGACAATAATGATGGAATATACAACTGTACAATTCTAACTTCTTGGTTGGATGCTGGAGAATACACAATAAGAGTAGAATCTATATTAGTTAATTATGAAACTCGCCAAAGAGATTTCCAGATTCGAATTGACAAAGTACCAGCTAGACTCGTCGCATCAATCGATCCTCAATCAGCTGTAAATGGACAGACAATTACAGTTGAAGTGAGTTATCTTATCTATTCTAATAGTTCGCCAATTGAGGAAGTTGGATATATTACATATAGTTGGGTAGGAGGTACTGGTGTCATATCATGGTCTTCGATCGATGGAAAATATGTTGGTACATTCATTGTACAAGATGCATCGGTTGGAAATCATCAGATTCTGATCCAAGCATCATCTGCGAACTTCAAGAGTGTGAGCATACAAGTCACAATTGAAGTCACTGAGATACAGACTACTCTTGTACCTGTTACCAGTATTGTCGTGACGGTCAATTATAGAGATATTGCCAATATCACGGTCTACCTTGAAAACACGGACCTCTCTACTCCAGTCACAGGTGCTTCTTTGACCTATGGAGTGAGTAACTTTACTGGAGACCTAATAGAACTTCCAACACCTGGGTACTATTCAGCTTTAGTAGACACATCTCTGTTAAGCGTCCAAGAATGGACGTTATCAATCTCAAGCACAAAACCAGGTTATACTCCTTCACTCATTCAATACACACTCAATGTTGAACAGATTGTGACAGAGATTCTGGTTCCTGATGATGAGACAACAATTACCGCATATTATGGCGAAATTGTCACATTCCATTTCACCTACAGCGACACTCACGCAAGCGAAGGAGTTGCTGGGGCAATCACCAATTTTACCCTTGAAAATATACGTGGGTCATTAGTAGACCTAGGTAACGGAACCTATACCCTAACATTGAACACATCTCTTGTGTCTGCTGGAAGTATTCCACACGATATTTCGGTGTCCTTTAGAAAAGAGAATTATGAATTTGCCTTTGGACTGGTAAAATTACTAGTAAAACCAATTTCAACAGAGGTGATTGGTCCGATTGAGGCAGTATTTCCAATTGGCGATAATTATTCTCTTATCTTCACCTATCAGGATACACTGAATGATGAATATATCATTGATGGCTTTGCATCAGCAATATGGGAGTTTGCTCCTGTTGTATTGACGAATCTAGGAAACGGAAGTTATCGATTTGGTCCAGCAGAATCAGGTCTGGCATCAGGATTACCAGACCGAACAACTCCTTATAAAATCACAATTTCGATTTCAAGGGGCAACTACTCCCGTGCTGAACTAGTCCTCTATCTTACAATTCGGCAAATCGACACTAGAGTCTTTTACAACGAGGACATTGGAATCGTTTATGTTGGAGAACTCTTCTATGTTAATGTCACTTTCATTGATATAGACCACAATCTCCCTATTCAGAATGCAGACATCAATTTCATCAGAATCGGTAGTAGGGTTGATGATGGTCTCATACGAGTTGAAGATCAGGACATTGATTGGGGTAATGGAACCTACTCTTTGGCATTTAGAGCTCCCAGTTTGGCATTTTACGCACTGAGAATCGAATTTAGCAAGTTAAACTATCAAGTAGCTCTTGTAGAAATTGATGTGTATACAGATTTGAGCCCTGAGCAAGAGGCATTAGTCGTTGGATTCCAATATGGAACAATGGCTTTCCTCTTATTGGCAGCCCTCACTGCTCTCTATATCAAAGTGCTCTCTGTCCCCAGACTACTAAGAATACTTAGGAGCATGATTGGTGCACTGAGTAAAGGTCGAATTCCGAAGCCAGCTGATGTTCCTGAACGAAGGATGATGCTGGTTCAAATGATGAATGAAGATCTAGCACCTGTCCATATAACTAAGACTGAAGATGATGTATCACTCTCAACAGTTGATATTACTGCAATGGATGTTGAAGAGCTGCTAGAACAGCTTGCGTACGTTGTTGGTCTGACTCCGACTGATGTTGATGTTCTCAGGAGAGACCTGGATCAAATGAGACCAAGTGAACGTGCTGGGTTCATCAATGAGGTTCTCAAACAAGAACGCGCAAGGCGTGCTAAAGAGCTTGCTGAGGCTGATGTCACTGCTAAAGTTGGTCTTGGAGTAGAAGCCGAAGAAAAATTGTCTGAAGAAGAACTTGCTCATCTTAAAGAACGCTTAATGAAGATGGGTATCGAAGAGACCGAGGCTGATCTTATGGTCGAGCAGGCACGGAATCTGACTAGAGCAGAAATAGATGCTCTTCTTAGTGAGATAGGAGGGATGGAAGAATGAGAAACATCCATCGACTAATTCCAATCATATTCCTAACAGTCATGATGATATCACCTGTATTCATCATGCCCCAAGATATGATGACTAACGATAACTTTGAACAGCACATCAATTATGAAAACGATAATCGCATAGTTGACATTGGAAATGGTGAAACCATTGAGCTAGCTCCGAATGAGGAACTCCATCGTTTCATTCTAACAGAACAAGGTTGGACAGAATGGAATGGACTCAGTGATCCCCTTATTGGTAATGAATATGGAAGTAGCGTTAACATATTCCCTGCTAATAAGATGAGTTACATTCCTGGAAGTGGCACTTCCACTGCTCAAACTTATGTTACCATGGGTACTGATTGGGAAGCATATAGGGCTGAGGCTCAAATTACTTCATTGACTGAAAATCGTACTTGGATCACAAATCCTGGATTTCAGGGTAGTGCAACAGGTTGGACAACACAGAACACCAATGCCGGAAGCTACAGTACTCCTACTGCTTCATGGTTAGCAAATGGACACGGGTCTGGTGATGATAGTATTCTGCTAGACATCAATTCAGGTAGTAGTGGCCCAACATATTGGTACGATGATGGCGATATTGCTGCATATCGGCAAGACACAACAATTAACAGAGGTGCTGTTGTCTGGTCTGCATTACGGTTGGATTATTGGGCAAGGACTGTTGACGACACACATTATGGAATGACTGGGTCATTTCGTATCTTTGCCAATGTTGAAGGTGTTGATGTCTGGCGGAGAGTCTTTGGTGATATTCAAGCTGAACAAACATGGTATAATTCGGGTCTTATTTCAGTCAATCCCAGTATCTTCGGACTACCCGGGGATACAACCATATCAACAAGAATTGGACTTGAGTCATTAGCAACTGTAGGATATGAGCCTAATATCCATCCGCAAGCACGAATTGATAATGTAGAACTATTTGTAAAGACCTATGTCAATCCAAGTGAAATTAATCTACAAATGAATGGGTTAACCATTAGTAATGGTCCGTCACGAGGAACCTGTTCTATAACCCAAATCCCAACAACGCCCTGGACAACTTCTCCAATTTCCATGACTTTCTCATGGACTCCCTCACCAAATCCGCCAGTCCCAGATAATGTGGTATATGTGGATTTTGATGTCACAATTGATATGTATGCGAGAAGACTGGATTTCCCAAGTCATTATGAAATTGATCCATCTGCGTACGGCGAAAAGTTTGTCATTTCAAATGGAACCAATGCTTATTTCACCTCATACTTCAGAGCAATTATTCCGTCGGGATATGTAAGTCTCTATTTCTTTAATGAAACAATCCCACTCAATCGCGATGTATATTTCCTTGCAGAACCACTCGCTCCAACTACGAATATTCTCAGTGGATGGACTGGGGGAAATCCTGGTGATGGCTATATCAACGTATCAACTTATGACATCACAAGTGAACCTGGACGTTATGGATACTGGAGAGTCTTGAGTACGTCTTCTAACATGATATCAAATATTGAGTTGTACGATCCTGATTTGCTTGATTGGGCTAGTACAGTAAATCTTCGTGCTGGTGATACTTCTCGCTTACGCGCATATACTGGAAGTCAATATGAGGGTTCTTCTGTTAATTTTACTATCTATGAACCCAATGCATCTCAATGGTTAACTTTGACCGCTATTGTTGATGCTACTGGTTATGCAACAACCTCAACATTCACGGTAAGTGGTGCAACCGCTCCTGCTGGAAACTGGATGGTTCAAGCAATTACGAATAATATCGGAGCTGATGGAGAATGGTCTTCTGTTGGTTTCTTTAAGAGATCGTTTAGCATCACTCATTCTGCAGATATTGATATCTTCTATCCTACTGATGCGATTGGAACAATGGTCACAAACATCACTTATGGAGACTTGCTTCTTATCATATTGAATGTGACAGATACAGATAGTTCTGTTAAGGTTCCAGGTGGAACAATGACCCTTGACTGGGTTCTTGGTACAGATACTTTTGATGACAATGGGAATGGCCAATACACTAAAGTCATTGATACATCCTTACTTCCAAGTAATGGCCAGTATGTAATGGATTTAGATTGGACGCATCCTTACTTTGACCCTGATTCAACAGCACTAACAATCAATGTGAATTATGCCGCTACTTTGACTTCACCAGACTATCCTGGTATATCAGGCCCAGTGGGTGATGATCAGAGTTTTACTGTCTTCTTCAAGAACATTGATGGAACTGGGATAGATGGAGGCAATCTGTGGTGTTCTTGGGCGAATCCATATACCGTCACTCCCTTGCTTAACGGACAATATAGATTCCTTCTTGACATGACTGGTATTGAAATTGATAATTATCCTGTAACAGTCTATGCTACGGGTTCATTCATTGAGCCTCAATCAATGCTTATCTATGTTCAAGCTCGAGAGATATACACCTCAATCAAGTATACATCAAATCAGTTATCAATCCCTCTTGGAGAAGCAAAATCATTCCTTCTGACTTGGACTGA
Source organism: Candidatus Thorarchaeota archaeon (assembly GCA_004524595.1). Next base: position 26,415 of record SDOA01000009.1, read on the forward strand.
TACAGACCACGATATTCCAATAACTGGATCCGCTTCTTCCATAACATGTAATTGGACACCCTTCCATTCATCTGGTGATACAAACTATACGGTAGTTGAAACAATAACACCGGGTACGTATAATATCACAATCTATACTAGATCAGATGATGCACTTACTGGACCTGATGATTTTATCACTGTGACTTTCAATGTGGCTAAGGATGATCATCTTAATCATACCTTTGACATTGGCGTTGAAATCCGCAAGAGAAATACGTTGTTTGTGCTTGACGCTCCTATTACTCAAACGCCATATGGAAGTACAATCTCAATACTGGTATTTTACCAGGACACAGATTTGAGAGTAGGAATTACCAATAGCACTGGAGAAGTAAAAATCACGGTCACCTCTCTAGAATCACCAACCCTAATCTACTCGAGCATTCAATCATCTCTTGGTCCAGGTCACTATAATATTACGCTCCCTAGTGATCAATGGGGAAGTATAGGTTGGAAAGATCTAACCATTACAATCGAGTGGATTGGTGCAGTGGACAAGTATTATAGTCAAATCATCGAGACTTTTGTCAGGATTACCGGTACTGACACAGACTTGTATCTGGAACTTGCTCCAACAGCAACATACTATCTTAACTCATTTACATTCACCGTCGTATATTGGGATGTCATAGGTGCTCAGAGGATAAGCAATTCCTCGGGCAATAATGTGGTTCTTTATATCACACCACTTGACATGGGACATTCTGTCACACAAAGTGATTTCATTTATTATGAGTCGCTAACAACACCTGGCACCTACATATTTTCGCTTGATAGCTCTTTGTTCCCAGATACTGATACATACAGATTCCAACTTGATTTCACATGGAAGAAGGGTGTGTCCCCGCTCTACGAGAATCGTACCATTACAATCTCTCTCATAATACTAGACAGACCTACTTATGTTGACTATTCTCCCATCGCATCCACACCATTTGGTGAAATAGCAGAGTTCAGATTCAGCTTTGTGGATACCCTGACATCAACAAAGATACAGGATTCAATTCAGCTCGATAAACAACTAATCGAGTTAGGAGTGACTCACTGGTTTACGTATAATGATGCAACAAGGGAGTTCTCACTATGGATAGATACGTCAACACTCGGTGTTGGTTCCCATGTTCTCCATCTTAGTCTAACATGGACCGATACACCATTCTATGCCTCAATAACAAGCAAAGCATTCACTGTAAACGTTGTTTCCAGAGCAACGCAAGTATCCCATCTTTCATTTGCACCAGGTCAATGGGGAAATAATATTACAATTGAATTTATCTTCACTGATATCATAGCTGGCACAACAGTTGGAATGACAGGTACATTGACACTCAATGTAGCAGCTGATAAATATTCAGTCGTTTATAATCCCGAGGGTCATTTTATTGTAACTCTAAATACCACAGCCTTTGTTTCAGACGGTATCTTTTCATTGACTGTCACTATCGAACACACAAATCCAAATTATGCTACAGCCATGGAGACCTTTGAAGTCTCAATATTAAAGAGGTCAACTCAACTTGGATATGATAGCCCAGATCCAGCTCCATACCAGACCTATATGAGCTTCACAATAACATATACAGATGATAGTACAGGTGAAGGTATTTCTGATGCAATAATTGCTCTTGATGGTAACAGTACTTTCTCGCTAGTATTGAACACAAACTTCTGGGTCACATATATCTCAAATGGACAGTATTTGATTGAGGTTGATACAGTCGCTCTGGGTTCGCCAGCTCTCTATTTGCTTCAAGTCGAAGTTAGTTACAGTGGAGAACCATATTTCTTGGAAGGCATGCTCAATATCATCGCTCGTGTAACTCAAAGAACAACTCAGATTCTCATCACACAGACACCTGGAGATGTACCATTCCAAGAAGACATTGTTATCAAATTCAGGTACACTGATTTCTTAACTGGAGTAAAGGTGAATATTGATAAATCTCACATTACTCTAACTCATGGTCCATCATACACAGTGATTGGTTCTGCACAATACTCATTGTTTGATAGAGGCCCATATTATGAGATTGTCTTTAGTTCGACTATAATTAATCCAACAGCTTTGGTCACAGGTCATGAGATTCAGATTGCTATAGACAAAAGCACTGGCACTCCTTATTATGCACCTCGGAGCACTAAAACATCTGTTACTACAATAGAACGCTCGACTCAGATTCTATTTCCACTTGTTGAAGACACTCCTTACTCTGATAATATCATTATCGAACTTAGCTACATTGATTATCTAAGTGGAATCGGTATCGATGGTGCTACACTGGAGATTAGTAGCAATAATTGGACAACACCCGACTATGTTCTCGAAGAAGAAGCTGGAGGACTTTACAGAATAATCATCAATAGCACAATCTTTGGAGATACTGGAATTGTGTATTTTGATATCACTCTGAGCAAGTCCGGTTCACCTTTCTATGCTTCCAGGACCACCTTAGGTGTGCCTGCAAGAGTCAAGGAAATACAGACATCATTACTCGCAGAAGCACCTCCATTGGGTTCAACTGCTGTCGGTGCCCCGATTACTATAACTCTCAACTTGAAAGACTTCGATCATAACCTCATTATTGAAGGAGCAACAATATTGACAGATTGGTCGTTGACGAGCTATTCAACTGATGAACTTGGAAATGGAGTATATACTCTCACTATTGAGACAGTTGGACTTCTGGCTCAAAAGTACACATTCCATATATATGCTGAGAAGACCTACTATGAGACTGCTATAGCTACAGTATCAATCCAACCTGGTTCTGCAACAGTTGAAATCTACCTTGAAAAGTCTACATACTACGCTGATTGGGGTGAATATGTTAACATTACATTTCAAGTCAGAGAACCTTATTTCGACACTCCTATCACTGGAATGACTGCGACTATGATTTGGAATGGCGTGTTGTATACATTTACTGAACTTGACAATGGTTACTACACCTATAACCTTCTTACATCTCTAAACGATTTTGGTATCTACCAACCTTCAATCACAGTATCGAAGCAGTACTATCAAGATCGTCAGAAATCCTTCACACTTGTTGTGTCGAAAGGACCAGGTCAGATATTACCAGAATCTTCAATCTATGAAGTTGTAGTAGGCACTAACGTTGATATTCACATTTTCTTGAATGATACAATTTCTGGACTAGCTATCACAAGTGCAACCACGACAATGGAATTCAATGGAACAGTATATCCCCTTACTCATGTAGGCGGAGGTTACTATTCAGGAAATCTTGATGTCAATGGTTTTCTAATTGGACAATATCCACTAATAATTAGGGCAGTTACAACGAATCATATCTTCTTGGAGACTCTTGTTGATATTCAAATAGTACCGATATATTCTCAACTCAAACTTGCAGACGATAGAACAAGCATAACAGTCTACTTTGGTGATGTAGTCTCTATATTGGTTCTTTATAATGATACATACTATAACGCCTTGATTGATGGAGCTAATGTGACATACACACTAGGAAGTTTGACTGGCAACCTTATAGAAGAAGCAAATCATACTTACAGCGCAATTATTGATGTAAGCTCCCTAGCATCACAGTCTATCTATCTTAGAATCACTGCATCAAAAGTGGGTTATTTCACTGCAATTAAGTCGATAATTGTGACGATTCTTCCAATTCCAACAAATGCAAGAGTGGATGCAGCTGATGCTTTACAGAGTGGATATTATGGCGATATTCTCGAATATACCTTCTATTATGAAGACCTCCAACATAATGTTGGTGTAGAAGGAGCAAACGTGATTGCAAGTTGGGAAGGTGGGAATGTCGATGTAACTCACTTATCTAACGGAACCTACCTGATCACACTTGAGATCACAGTGAGTGCTCCTGGTGTCTATGACTTGGTTGTTAGATTTGACTTGACCAATTATACTAGTAGAACCGTAGTCGCGAAAATTCAAATCTATGCCACACCAGCTACAATTTATGGCCTTAGGTCTTATTCGGTTGCAATCAACGATACAATTGAATTAGAATTCTATGTTGAAAGTAACCTAGATGGATCACCGATTATAGACATTAATGGATTCGCCATCTCACCACAATTGGGAACTTATGACTTGATACTGCTGCCTAATGGTAACTTTACATTGACACTGCCAGGCACTTTGACCTATGGTTCATATACTTTTGACATCTATTTCCCCACTTCAAAATATGTTGTTGCATCAATTTCAGTTGAGATAACTGTTAGACAGATTTACACGGAACTACGATACTCCACATTAGAAATTCTCACTTCTCCAAATACTGGATTCTCAATTCCATTGACCTTTTGGGATTTGGATCATAATGAGGGTATTAATGGCGCAACAATTACCACAGCATTTTCGAATACAAGTATTTCTTACCTAGAGCATCTGCTGAGAGTCGAGAATGGAGTCTACACACTCTATTTCAGATCTCTCAAGCCAGGAACTCATATCATCCAAATCTCATTTGGTAAAGACGGATATAATACTCAATTCATTGAAATCAGAGTCCAGTCCGATGTTTCCGCTCAACAGCAGTTCCAGCAGAACCTTGCAATTAGTGGAGGATTCGGTCTTTTGATTGTAGCCATGCTGATAGTAGGGTATGTCAAGGTCTGGAGTATTCCAGTTCTAATACGTGCCTTGAATAGAATGATAAGAGCACTAAGAAGGGGAAGAATTCCAAAAGCACCAAGAGTATCAACTCGGCAGCAAATTGCAATGACCATAGTAAATGAGGATCTTGCGCCTCTTAAACTACGAAAGCCGCCTGAGGATATCGCTCCAGAACCTATCATCACAACCGTTCCAGAAGTAAACGATTTGTTAGAAGAACTAGCATCAATTACAGGACTTGGTGAAACTGAGATTGAAGCCTTTAGAGCCGACCTTGCAAGAATGAAGGCCAGTGAAAGACCAGGATTCTTGAAGGAAGTGATTGAACAAGAAAAAGCCAGAAGAGCTGATGTTCTTGCAAAGCCAGTCAAAGAGAAACCAACCCCTGATCGTATACCCCTTCATGACCTACCTGGAGAGCTTGAAGATCTGCGAAATAAGCTCCTGAAAAAGGGAATGGCTGCTGAAGAGATTGATATTATACTTGAGGAAGCGAAAAATCTTTCAAAAGCAGACTTAGATGCTCTTCTAGATAGTTTAGGAATAGATCTAGATTAAAAAATGAATCAGCTGGTGTAACAGCCAGCTGATCTCTATTTCTTGAATGTCTTTTCAACCTCTGTTAGGATGTCAGAGTGCTTCTCAAAGTACTTACGAGCTGGTTCGAGTAATTCAATAAGATATTTTGTCACAGTGCTCTTCACATCCATAGGATGAATCTCTTCTTTTAGATAAGCAGTTTCAAATTCGTTTACATTAACGAACTCAATATCTCCGCCAAATTTAGCAGTGCGTTGAATTATGATTTTTTCATACCTAGGGAAGATAATGTAGCGAAGCGTGCTTGTAATGGGATTTTGTTCAAGATCTCCTGCTGGGCAGTAAGCTTTCTTAATTGTACTTTTTATGTCTTCTATACCATCAGTTACACGAATATGAGTAGAAGGATCACTTGCTGACATCTTTGCTCCTCCACCTTTCAATGAAGGAAGTAAGGGCATGAAGATGTACACACCTTTTTGGTACCCGACACTCTCTAGGAGTTCTCTTCCAAGCATGTAGATATTCCTTTGATCAATTCCACCGACTGTGATATCTGCTTTAAGATACTTGACATCAAGTATTTGCAATAGGGGATACATAAGTCCAGAAACTTTTGCATCTCCACTCATCCGGACAACTTCACTAGCTGCTCTCAAAGCTCTAGTTGTTGTTACCTTAGCTGCCACTTTGAACAGGTCTTCTATGTAATCTGGTTTGTTTTGATAGGTTGAGCCTCTAACAAATTTCACTAATTTTGCGTCTTTGCCAAACACTCCCCTAATACATTCTTCATAGTATTTGGAGCGAATGTCCATCTGCTCAAATGATGTTTTCTGGTCGTCTAAATGGGCGTGGTAATCAGCCAATAGGATGGTTCCGTTCCCACCTAGCTTAGCCAGTTCAATTAGCTTATTGAGTGGAATCATGTAAGCAAAGTGAAACGGACCTGTTGGTGCTGTACCATAATAGAAGTTGAAGTCTGGTTTATCTCTCAGAATATTCTTCACTTCATCAACTGTTACAACTTCCTCCGCATTATGTACGGCCGTTTCAAGTGATCCCAACATATGATTTCACTATGACAGCTGAAATAGAATTTCGTTTTAATCTTGCTGTGTCACGCGTATTCTCTTACTTGCTCTTCGAGTAACTATAGCCAATGCTATGAAACCTACAAATACACTGAACCAGAGGGTTACGACTCTAATGAGAATTGTTGCTGCACCGGCTAAAGTATTATTCCAACTTAGGAGTAGAGTAATCAAGAATACTGAAGTCAATTCATAGGTTCCAACACCACCGGGTGAAAATGTCAGTGCACCAATTATTGATGAGGTTGCATGGATGAAGGTTGCAACAAGAAGCAATGTGATTGTGAGAGGTTCTCCAGATAGAATCGAAAAGAGTAGCCATAGTTCTAAACACTCCATGAACCATCCTGGAACACTTACTGCAGTACTTACAAGCATTGGTTCAGGGCTTAGAGTTTTAGTCATTGTTTCTTCAATCAAGTTCATACTGTCTTGAAATTTTTTTAACGGACCGAGTGATGTTAGACGCGAAAGAAAACTCTTGTAGAAAGTTTTTGATCCTAGAATTAGAGCGCCACAAAGAACAGCACCTCCCAGTAACAGAACAGTAAGTATTTGATTCCCAGTGTTAACTCCAAGTGTAAATCCAACAAGTGCAAGAATGACGATTGCTAGAAGATCTGTCACTCTTTCTGAGATAACAATCGGTACTGTCTTTGCGATGGGTGTTTCATCTATCTCATAAACAAAATAACCCTTAACAGCTTCACCTATTTTACCTGGAGTTGTTGTGAGGGTAAATCCTGCTAGAAAGATACTGAAACTGTCGATGTGACCCAGATTTATGTTAATCCTATGAAGATAGTATTGCCATTTTACATATCTAAGAATATAGTTTAGAAATGAGAGTGCCATCATCGCAGGCAGCACCCAATACCAAGGTATTGCACTGAGTGCTAGGAACACCTCATTAGGATCGCCATAGACTCCAACTAGAGCAAAAACAATCATACTGAAGACTATGAAGAAAGCAATATTACGCGGATTAATGAATGATCTGTTAGAAGTTGAGTTTAGACTCTCACCAACTGTCGTAAGCAATCCTCCTTATTCTTTGCCATAGCATGGTTGGAAAATGCACTATGAACAATGAGGGATACCCTGAGATTTGTGTTCTTCCCTGTTTCAGTTCATCAAAAATATCATCTGCTGTTTCAATATCTTGTAACCAAGTCTTTGCATGCCCCATTTCAAGAAATGAATGACCATCACTTCCAGCTGTCATAGGTTTTTCAAGACGTCTTGCGAGAGCCTGTGCCTTTGCATTGAATATTTGAATTATACACCGTGAATTGATACCTTCGATTAGATCCACATGTTTTCGTATTATTTCGTCAGGTAATCCTCTTCTTATTGCAGAATGCTTTCTTAAAGGGTCTCTAGGATGAGGTAATATTGTCAATCCATTCATCGCATGAACATCTTCAGCAATCTCGACAAATGTTCGATTCTCAACATGTTCAGATACAAAGAGACCTATTAGTTCTCCAAAATCAGTTGATTTATACTCACAAGCAGGAATGATGAATCTATCGTCTCTTTGAATTACTCTTAAAGTTGCGGCTCGGTAATGTTCAGTGGGGGCAACACCTCTGAGACCCTTTTTCCTCATCATCTTGAATAAGGAATATGGGCTTTGAAAGCCATCCTTCGAGTGATAGGTGTGCATATGGAGATCGAAAGCTGAAAGATGGTCTCCCATTTTATCCACCTATATGATAAATGGTTGAAGTAGATTCTCAACAAATTCAATGACCAGTTCCCAGAAGAATAATGTCCAAGCTAACGCTATGAGAAAGAGGACTGCACCAATCAATATGCCTTTGTCTTTGAATGCAAGGTGCGGTTTCCTCCCAACTGGGCTTCCGATATAAATCAGATACACATACCGAAGAACAAGTCCTGCCAAAAACGGTACTGTCAACATTACAGGTTGTTGTGCCATTCTCTCACCGAAGACATTGTAGCAGTACATTGTGTAGAAGAAGACGAACCATGTTGCTGACATACTTATGCCATGATCAAGGATTGTATTATTATAAAACTTGAAAACTGGTTTGTGTTCAGCAGCATATTCTCCAAGATATTGAAGCTCATTCTTTCGTTTTCCAAAGCCCAATAGTAAAGCAAAGAAAAAGACTCCAATTACTAACCACGATGTGTAAGGTGCATGAAGAAGGATAGCACCTGCAATTGCTCGGATAATAAACCCGATTCCTATTGTTGCCACATCGACAATAGCCCACTTTCTCAGATAGGTATTATACAATAGCGAATTAATGATATATAGAACAGCAGCAATAAAGAACATCCAATAGAGGTACATTGAAAGAGATAGACCACCAATGAGAAGTGCAGAGGCTAAAAGAAGCGATGATTTTCGAGATACCGCACCTGATGGTAACGGTCTTAATTTCTTTTCGGGATGAACAGCATCTGCTTCCAAGTCCTTGATGTCATTAATAATGTAGGTGGCACTTGAAATTGCACAAAAAGCCAAAAATCCCCAGATAAGAGGGATATATTTTGTCCAGTCAAGAGCAGGTGGCAAAACTGGCCATGGCCAGACTTCAGGAACCTGATAGAAAACAATAGCAAGAAACACCAAGAGGTTCTTATACCATTGTGCTGGTCTCATAAGTTTAAAGTAATCATAAACTGCCATCGATTCTTCCTCAATTCATTCTGAATATGAGTTCCAGAGAGCACCCCATTCGGTCTCCTCTAGGAACCATTTCACCCATTTCTTTCCTTTGAGAGGTAGCCATATACCATCATGATATAGACCGCTCAGCTGAGTAGGTAGCCACATGAGTGGAGACCTGAACAAGAATGTTTCCATTCCTGGAAATCTTAGAAATCCTCTATTCCAAGTGATTACTGGACTTTTCCCTGGACTAAGATGAAAGTTTGGAAGATCCTCCCAGGATTCAAAATCACCAACAATCTCTATTTTTTCTGGATTTGATTCGCCAAGACCTATGGCACTTGCTATCTGCAATTTGTGAACCAAGCATTGTTCAATACCCATCAGTCTTGTTTGTACTGTATCTGCTGCAACCATATCTGAGGTTGCAATTAGAACATTTCCAATTTTGGGAATCATCGTTCTTGGTCCCGCGCCATCACCGACAATTGTTCCATCGGTAATTACAAACTCTGAATGCGAAATAGTTTGTTGCAAGAGCAATAGGTCAACAAGTACTTCGTGAATCTTTAGATGCGCAAGGTGTCGATTCTTGGTGAGATATAGTCCAAAACTATCCTTGAGTGCTCCAGTCATTTGAGTATGGCCATGAGTCTTAATGGTAGGGAGATGAATGATATTTGTGCCAAATATCTCCTTGGGTGCTATGACCTCACCAAAGATCTTCTCGAGAACTAAGGTTTCTCTGGGGAGGTCTACATCAACATATGTTGCATTAATTAACGGTAGGAACTTGATTCCATGCTTTTTAATGACTGGATACCAGTTGTTGTTTTTCACACCAGCAAAAATGTTGGTTACAACAGTTTCATTCTCAACAGCTTGAATTCTTCTGTTATTAAAACCATCAGCAATGAGCTTTTTTAACAGCCCATCAAAGATGTATGGATTCGTTGAACACGCGGGATATAATTTACTCCATGAAAGGTTCAATTTGATAGAAGTAGCTACATCTTTGGAAACGAATTTATGATAATCTGCTAAATCCATTACTCTGGCAATATCTTCGTCTATTGTCTTTGGACTTGTCTTTACTACTGCTACCTTGGGCATTATGAACTCAACTCTTCTATCTAACAATCCCCTTATTCTGATTTTCTGACTTGTTATTGTTCTTAATAAGTTGCCTCAATGGTCACCATTGTACTATTAGTTAGAGTATTCCAAAAATCTATTTTGTGAATTAAAACAAGTCTATAGGCTCTATCTGAAAATTCATACCAAGACGGATTATCTTTGGAAGTACTTGTGTTCCATACGTGGCACTGAATACACTGACAAGTCTTCCTTCAAAGAATGTCTGATATCCATCTGGAAAAACTTCATGGCCTCTGAACATCATCTGAGCGTCAATAGCCTCCATGAATGTATTGAATGCTGATTGACCATAATATCTTGCTCGTGAGCTCCTGAAGTTAGGTCTGAATTTAAAATCTGCTTCTTGTGGGTCGTTCCATACTAACTGAAATACTATATCATCAGGAAAGTTTGCATTTCGTCTATTGCATTCTTGTATCTGTTCTATTGTTGTCACACCCTCAGGAATACCTCCATGACATGCAAAGAAATTTTTTGGACTCCATGCTGCAACTGGTAATACTTCAAAGACTCTTGAATAATGTTTGTAGACATCAAATGAGTGTATTTTTGTTACTATGTCATAAAATCCATATCGTTCTGCAATCTCGTCTGATTCATGATTTCCTCTAAGCATGAGTACACGATTTGGTTTCGAGAGTGCCAGTGCAATCACTAGATTGAAGGTTTCAATCTGTTCCTGTCCCCTATCTGCATAGTCTCCGAGAAACACAAAATAATGGTTAGAGAATCTTTCAATATATCTTTGAACAGATAATGCACTTGCGAGTTCACCATGCAGATCTCCAACAAATATGACACGGTCTCTTGGTATCTCGACAACATTTGGTCTCTCTCGATACAGATCCTGTAGATCTCCACAGAGCGACCAGATCTCATCAGAAGTTAAGTCGGTTTTTCCAGAGAGAATTGATCTAACAAGGGCACTCATTTCGACATTCAGTCCCATCTGAGTTCTCTATATATGATATCTAATGCATCCGTTGGTGAATCTGCTGAATGAACTTTGTCATTCCTACGTTCGTCTATCTGGGCACCAGCCAGTTTTTTCGCCCACCCTCCTGATTTAGCAAGAGCAACTATTACTTTGTCAGAGAACCAAGCTATTGCAATCTCACTGAGCGTACCAGCAGCACCATCAATAGCAATCACTGCATCACCAGATTTTGCTACGAGAAAATTACGTGCATATCCGAGACCTGTTGGTATTGCAATATCAACATACGGATTCGCATCCTCTTTGTTATTTGAGGGAAGTATTCCAACTGTAATTCCCCCTTTTTTTTTTGCTCCTCGACAGGCTGCTTCCATTACCCCGCCAAGACCGCCGCATGACAGTATAAGACCTCTTTTGGCAATTTCTTCACCTAACTGCTCAGCTAGTTCTAGTATATCTGAATTGGAATCTGACCCTCCAACGATTGAAATGATTCTTGAAGTCCTTAAGTTCGCCATTCTTGAGTCTCCATCGTTTTTTTAATTGAATCGAGCCTACTTTTTAGCATGTTGAATGCGGTTGTTGATAGTTTGCCCTGACATAATCTATCTGTTGCCACCTCAAGAAGTGGCTTTGTTGAGTGATCTTGTTCATCTTTATGCATTCCTAATAACAAAGAGAATTTTTCTTCTTGAATTGATGGATTTATGTTCAACCTTGAACAAGTACAAGCTCTCTGAATTTGGAGCTCTACATGATTAGGCAAAGACCTTTCAGCTAATGCAATTATTTTGGCCGTCGTCAGTAGTGCTTTCTGCCCTATACCTTGCGAGGACCATCCTGAATCTACCGCAATGATGCAAATACTATTCTTTCGTTTACAATCATTAAGACAAAAATTGCAGATTGTAGGTTCAAAGCTCACAGAACCAGTCCTCAAAGACACTAGTGCCCTACCCTCATCAAGCTCAACGATACATGATTCATCAATAACTCTTAATCCATGATCAAGAAGATTGGATCTTATTTCGTTAACATCGCCATCAGAACATATCGATTCTTTTTTGCAAATTCCTGCCGGTTCAAAGATTGGTAATGCTGTTTCATCAAGGATTGCTACAAGTGGTTCTGGTCTTGAAGATTCTTTCATAAGGAGTTTCTCTGCAATAAACTCAATGATGTCTTCAACAGTTTCTGTATGGCTAATAACAGAATGTTCGTAGATATGAGTTAATGAGTCTAAATTGATATCAGCGTTATTCCCACCTCTAATGATAGTGATAACAATGTTAGTTCTATTATCTATAGAAAATGATTCCAACAATTCAGGTATATACTCTAATTCATTGGATTTGATGATTAAAACAACACCGCGATGTCCTCTGGTAAAATTTTTAGTTAGACCTGCTAATCGTTCAATATATGGAAGTGCCCAAAGTTGGATAGCTAAATTAATTCCTTCTCTACCATCATATCTTGCCACTCCGAAACTGACCCCTAAAGTATTGAACAATTGCGTTGTTACATTGCTATTTGAAGCTCTGCATAGAAAGCCAGTTTGAAGAGCTATATCTCTACCTATGACTAGTACCTTGAATATCATCTGGGTTTTTATCATTTGAGTAGACATTCTCACTATTCTTGAGGAGTATTTTGAACTAATAACTTATGGTCATAGAAAAAAACTCAACTGGATTATTATAATAGTATGTTTGATAATCATGGTCGATATTTTTCGTGTAAGGAATTCAGAATTTATAAATAGAAATGGTTATGCAGCAAGTTATTATGCTGATATTCAACTCAAGAGAAAAATTGATTCTGCAGGTTTTATCTTTGTCAAAATTCCTGCATTTACGAAAACCAGCTCTCACAGACACGAAGTATTGGAAGAGGTTTTTATCGCCTTAAATCCACTTAAAATGAACGTGAACAACACAATTATAGACCTGAAAATAGGAGACATTGTGCTAGTTGAACCCAATGAACTTCATTCTATTGAAAACAATAGTAGCGAAGATGCCATGTTATTAGCAATTAAAATCCCCAACCTTAAAAATGACAAGATTGCAATCAATTATTAATAATCATCAATTTCAAATTCGTCTTCGTCATTTTCTTCGTCATCAAACAATATCTCAACAGGACTTCTATATCCTTGCATAAGATGTGATCTAGGTACAGCTCTTTGTATCACCTTGTGTAATTCTCTCCACTCAACATATCTCCTATGTCGCCCTAGAATTCCTGCGAGTGTCACAACACCGAATGCAATACCTCCAACTAGATAGAGTTCTAATCTTGATGAAAATATTGATGATCCAGCACTGAGTCCAAGAACAAGAATACCCCCAAGAATCAATGTATTGAGATAACAATCGCAGGTTATGTTAAGTTGTTGTGGACCAACTCTGAAATCCTCTGGATCCGTTCCAGGAGCCAGATTGAGATAGTAATTAAAATACGCCAAGACTCCTACAATAGATATCAAAATAGCCCACATCAATATTTCCAAGTTGTTATCCTTCCTTCTTCTTATGCTTCGGCTTCGGGTGCTGCTACTTTCAAACAACTAAAGCCATACTCACCTTCATATGATATCTCCGCAGTCGAACTGGGTTCTATCATCAATATTAATGAATATTTTTTAACCACATCAATTTTTGCATCTGTGATATTGAACTCACCATTTGTGAGTGCAATTTTGTGTCCAGTCTTAAGAGTACGCAGTTCAGGATGGTTCTGGATTTTTACAGCTACTCTTGCTTGAATATTATCATTGCGTACTATGAGTAACTCCTCACCATCTATCACCTCTAAGGAAAGAACATCCATCCACCCAATCATTTCCTTGGGTAATTTCTTAAAAGGTACCATACCATCTGTAGCCAATTTGTCTATTGGAGGTAGTTGACCTTGCACTTCGTTTAAGATGGGAGTGACAATATTTGTGTTCCATCCTTTTTTGACAAAGGCCTTTAGAGCATGTTCTGCAATCTTCTCAAGCGCTGGTTTGAATCTGTCGTGTGATGATGATGATACCTTGTATAACATTCGGAATGAGTTTGACGAACCCTCTTCTCGATTATATGCAATACCAATTTTATATGCAGTTACTGCGAGCTGCCAACCACTATCATGTTCATCAAACAACAGAGTGTATTTAGCAATGTCGTTGAGCATTGAAATTGTCACATCAGGAAATTCTAGTTTATTTTGAGTAAGACTAAATCCTCCCATCACTTCTGTACGCAGAACCTGCATAGTGACGTAGAACCCTTCAGTAGTCTCTTTCATTTGTTCCAATCCAATCCTATTGATCATCGAATCATATAGGCTGTAGAAATAATCAATCTCCTGATAGTCCTCTCGAATGAGCGCAAGAAGAATCCTAACAAAAAATACCGAAGCTTTCAATTCGTCGTTGTTTACTTCTGCAAACATGAGGAGTCTGAATGCTTCTTCACTTATAGCTAGCGCGTCTTCGATTCCCTCTTTTGTACCCCTATATAAATGACATAACATTTCAAGATGATAAAGGAATAAAGTCAAGTCCGATGCATGACGTACTAATTTTCCGTGAGTATCTGCATCTTCTGTGAGTGTTGATACAATCAGAAGTCGTTCAATCTCATTCTGGACTGTTTCAATTTCAAGAGCTAGACTGTCATATTTTCCGTTCTGGAAATCCTCGAACATTGTCGGGACATCCTTCTTGATGTCTTCTAAGAAATCCAAAACAAAGAGCGGTTGCCCTTTGGATAAGCGGCGGTCGAGACCTTCAGCTGGTCGTTTTACAGTTCTAAGAACGCGAAGTGCATGGTCTTCAATGATTCTAATCCTTGTAACAGGGTCATATGACTCCTGACGTGAGATACTATACCTTACCTCTTCATTATAGATTCTCTCGCGAATCTGAATCAGATTCTTTCTCATCTGTTCATCGTCAACAGACTCGATCAACTCAAGAATATACGCTGAGCTAACAATTCCTTCAACTTCTAATTTCAAATCTTGAATAGTCTGTAATAACTTCATATCGCTTGTCACTATCTTGGATTTCTTATTTCTCATCGCTCCAAGAATGAGTGACATATCATTGGGTTGCGGAAGTGAACTTTCAGGTCTCTGAATACTTTCCATGAATGATTTGATATCTTTTGATAAGGTCTCATCAATATTGATGATATTCTCTACCTCTCGTCTGAGATACCATCTAAGCTCTTGGAATACTTGTCGTGTAATCCAGAGTTCAGCACCTATCTTGTCCGCACCTTCTCTTATTATTGATACATCTTTAGGTCTTTCTGAGAAGCCTGAAATGAAGAAGTTCGCATCTAGGTACACACGCATTTATTTTGTCTCCGTTTATCTGGTTATTTTTCCAAGGCTCCGGTATATTATTCCTTTCTTCGAGGATTTGTTTCACAGAATGAGTTCTCATAAAGGTCTTCTGATTCGCACCCTGGTCTTCATATTGAATCAATCACAAGATGGAAAAACATTCCGATGAAGCTACGAATTTTCTCTCTCTCTCATTACTATGTCAGGCATTATTGATTTTTTCATCCATCACAGCATCCCTTTTATGCAATATAATAGTATATAATATATCATCATAATACCACCATAATGCTAACAGCCCAAGACTTGTAATGCTAGGCGGGGAAATTGACTTTGACCACAAGGGTTAACTGTAAATTTTCCCTGTCTATAATCAAGGGCGCAGCATATTCATTATGTGGGCCGTTGTGGATTATGGCGTGCGATCCACAACTTGCAATGGTCTCAAAATAGATGCATTGGAACGCGATGCACAAAATCATTAGGTGGTGGCGCGGCATGCATTGCGTTGCTCACATGACGCTGTGCCCACCTCATTCTTTTCCTATTCCATGAAAAGATGATACTGCGCGAATGAGTTAGCTAATTAAGCAGAAATTAGGAAGAAATTTGATAATAATGGGTCAGAACAGATTAGCTATCGTAGTCACTTCAATTCTTCTAACCGTTGTAATTACAGTTGGATTGACTCCCCTGAATGATACTCCAGTTCCATTAAGGCAGGACTATTATGATATTTATTTGATGAATCAGGACACAACTGGACCAACAATACACACATGGGGAATATCCAACAATGTTGTAGAGCGTGTTCCGTTTACTGTATGGGCGAATGTTACTGACGAAGGCGTCGGTGTTAGGAATGTATCCGTCTATATCACTGCACCAAACTATACACTTGTTGAGGAGCTGATATACAACGGGTCATATTATCAGAAACAATTAGATCCATTTCTCTTTGAAGGTGAGTATCGTCTTCAAATTCGAGCATATGATATGAATAATAACACACGTACTAGTGGGCTTATCTTTGTGACTATCACATCTATAGAAGATGTGCCAGTAGATGAGGGAATCACTATGCCAGTGGTTGTAACTACAAGTATATTGTTAGCTATCATTGTTATTATGGCCGCATTGCTATACGAAAAACGGACTCAAGTGAATTAACCTGAGAATTAGAGAATTATTATCCAGTATGTATACTTTAAATACATATCATACATGATAGAACTGAGGCGTCACCAAGGATGTTTAAGTATGCCTTCAAACGAATTGTTCGAAGTTATCGATTATTCATAGCTCTAACAATTGGTGTCCTTCTCGCAACAACATTTTTTGCGAGTACTAATGTAGCGGCAGATATCTTATCTCGAGATGCTTTAGAAGCCAGTATTGAAGACATTCTGTATGATTTCAATGTCGAATCATCTCCATCCAATTGGACTATCTCTGAGATTGCTGAGCTAGAATTGCAACTTAATTCACTAGATGGCATTTCAGGGACTACATATTCGTCGCTACTCAATTTTGAGTATGATAATACAGGGGTCAATATGACCCTCGCCGCAATTCAGATGGATTCTGAACTAGCTGATGGTATACAAGTTGTTTCAGGTAGCCTCTCTTTAGGTCCAAATCAAACCTATGTAGTTCAGGGATCAGAGAACGAATCTCTCTTTTCCTTGGGTCAAGAAATTGAGGTCAATATCACAGTATCACGCGGATTTCTTACGCCTTATATTATTCAACGTAATCTTACTGTAGCTGGTTATGTAGTACTTCCAGAGAGAAATCGTAATGCAATAATTCCATCACCGTTATCTGGTCTTCTTGCCCTAATTCAGGGACTAGGGGGTGGTGCGAGAGGTTTCACAATTGACACAAGTTACAATCTACTTCTAGTTGATTGGAATCAAGTCATGAATTCGATCCTTTTAGAGGCTGAGAATGTTGAATCACATGTTCGCATTTCACTCAAGAATACAGTACATTTGCAAATGCAGAGAGTGCGATATCTGGACCCATATGATATTGATGCCTCAGTAACAAGAGTAGAGGAATTACGTGACCTTATTAGCTCGCGAGCAATTGCTTTTGGAGCTAGTGTTTCATCCAGTTTGATTTTGCCTCTTAGAATTTACCAAATTACTCAGCTAATGATGAGCATACAGTTCCTTACCCTCTCATTACCTATTTTTCTATTATCATACTTCACAGGTACAATGGTAAGTGATGTCGGATATAATTTCAGGAGGCGAGAGATTGGTCTATTACTTACTAAGGGCTACGAAAGAAGTACTATCAGGAAGATGTTCTTAGTTGAAGGTGCACTCATAGGAGGTATTGCTGGTGGGGCCTCCATATTTCTAGGAACAACAGCAGCATACATCATCCTTGGTGTACCTACTTTCAATATATTTGATGCAATTCTAAATAATATGACAGCTGTCATTCTCTCAATTATATTAGGAATGTTACTTGGCCTTCTTTCAGTATGGAGACCTGCAGGAAGAGCATCAAAATTAGAGATTCTGGATGCATTAAAACAATACATCTATGTTGAAGAGACTTCGGAATACAAACGACTACTTCCGACTGTTGCTCTAATTTTAGGAACATACAAACTAATCGTATGGTCATTGGGAATTGACATCACAAGTCTTCTTGGAAGTGTCAGCTTTGGAAATCTCTTCGTATCTATTGTGATTGTTGCTTGGATTCTAGTTGATGGTATTCTGAACATAATTGGACCATTGCTCTTTCTCTATGGAGCGACTAAAGTATTCATTCGTGGTTCTCAAAAATTCCAAGAAGTGATCATGAGTCTAGGTAGAAGATTTTTTGGTTCTTTTGGAAAATTAGCGACTAGAAATGTCAAACGGCATCCTGCAAGAAATTCCACTTTAGTGTTTATTGTCGCATTAATTGTTTCATATGGTATCTTTGCCACTGGAAGTCTTTTCTCTCAATACGATTACACTGAAAGAATTGCAAGATTTGATGTTGGTGCAGACATTAGGTTGGAGCTCAATCCTGGTGCCAATATTACTCATATTCTTTCAACAGTGTCAACATATGAAGGTGTAATCGCTGCAACCACGGAATATTCTTTGAATCTTCAGGCAGGTACTAATACGATAGACGCTCGAGGGATAAGACCTGATGAATGGCGAAACACTGCATTTTGGGAGAGAGATTGGTTCGTTGGTGATATAGATCAGATGTTTTCCGATTTAGGTGATGATGGTATCATTCTCTCTCTCGATGTAGCACAGAGATTGGACCTTGGAGTCGGTGATGTTCTTACTGTAGCTGGACCTTTTGGGTCAGGGACCCATTCACTTACCATTGTGGGTCTTATTGGATATCTATCACCAATTGAGCAATTTGGAGGTGATTTCCAAATTTCTGTTGGTGGAGACTATACTTCATTTGTTTCCGAGAGTTTCTTAAATGAGAGTAATTTAATCTATACTTCAACTGCAAACATACTGATTGATACAGATGCAAATACAAATGGCACCCTTCTTCAAGAAACATTCGCTATTGAGATTTCTGGAGTTTATGCAAGTTATTCAGTAACTACTGAGCTATTGGATTACCAAACAAGCATAATTCGTAGTGGAACGACTAAAATCCAATGGTTAGCAATCTCATTTGCTATAATCCTTGCAATGGTTGGAACAGCTCTAGTGGTCATTTTAACTCTGCAAGAAAAAGATACAGAGATTGCACTACTCTCAGTACGTGGTTTCAACAAATTACAATTATTTAAGACACTACTTGCTGAAGTCATGGTGACGGTCTTTTTCGCACTCTTATTGGGACTTGGAGTGGGATACATAGAGAATGTTGGACAAGTTGCATCCTTGAATGAAAGCATTTCGGGTCTGATTAGGTACAGAGTATCATTAGGGAATGTAGCTGGTTATACAATACTAGTATTGCTTAGTGTTGTGATATTGGCAGCCATAATTCCAGTTTGGTGGTCTTCGCGAAGACCTGAATCAAAGGTTGATTTACTAAGGACGTAGGTGATGAAGATGATGAATAATCTAGCGTATATTCAGACGAGTGATCTCGTGAAAGTGTTTCGACTTGGTAATATAGAGGTACAAGCTCTTCGAGGTCTCTCCATGGACGTAGATGATGGTGAAATGGTAGCCATTGTTGGTGCAAGTGGATCTGGGAAGACCACGCTTCTTAATATCCTTGGAGGAATAACTCGGGCCACTGCTGGTGCAACTATAGTTGCTGGCTATGATGTATCAAATGCAACCCCACAACAACTTGTCATGCTTCGCCGAGAGATTGTGGGACATATCTTTCAAGAACTCAACCTTATCAATACCCTTACGGCCTATGAGAATGTAGAGCTACCAATGCTTGCCGCTAAGAAAGATGGATCTACCAGAAAGAGGCGAGTAGAGGAACTCCTCACCATAGTAGGACTTGTTGATAGAATGCATCATAAACCTGATGAATTGAGTGGTGGAGAACGGCAACGAGTCGCAATTGCAGCATCTCTTGCAAATGATCCAAAAGTTCTGTTGGCAGATGAACCAACAGGTGACCTTGATACAGAGACCGGTAGTATTATCGTGGAATACCTCCATAAGGTGAACAAAGAATTCGGAAAGACTATTATCATGGTCACCCACGACCCATCAATTGCACGACAGTGTGATAGGATATTTCGAATTCGTGACGGACAGATAATATCAGTACAATCTCCAACCTCTGATCAAGAGATGGCCGCTGCATCTCGAGTTGATGTAGTTCGAGAACGTCTCCATGAGATTAAGATTGAGATCACTAAACTTGACGAAGCAGCGACTAGTGGAAGAATAGACCTAGGTCTCTTTGCTGAAAGACGTACAAAATTGCAGGAGAAACAAAAACTGTTTGAAGAGGAAATGCATCGATTGGGACACTAACTCGATATGTTTTTGATTGAGCATATTTACTTTACATCGATAACAATGTCACTTCCAGCTATTATTGTCCATGGTGGAGCAACTGTCTTCAAAGAGAAATACCACAAAGCAATTTTAGAAGCCGTCAAAAAATCTGCTAAAGTAGGGATGTGCGTTCTTGAGAATGGTGGTTCATCTTTAGATGCAGTTGAAACAGCTATCTATACTCTTGAAGAAACTGAATTGTTTACTGCTGGGAGAGGTGCATGTAAAAATGATATAGGTGAGATTGAAGTCGATGCGTTGATAATGGATGGAAATCGTCTCGAGAGCGGCGCAGTCATTGCAGTACAAGATATCATTCATCCGATATCGCTAGCTCGTTATGTTCTGGAGCGTACTTCTAACTATCAGATTGCCGGTAAAGGTGCAAATAGACTGTATGAAAAGATGATAGAAGAAGGTTTTCGAAAAGAAGTTGAACCTTTAAGAAATAGTCCTCCAAGAATTGCAGAAGGTTGTGATACTGTCGGAGCCATTGCTGTTGATCTTCATGGACATATCTCTGCTGGCTCTTCTACTAGTGGATGGCCAGGAAAACTCTCGGGTCGTGTTGGCGATTCACCAATAATTGGTGCAGGAGTTTATGCAAATGATATCGCAGCTGCAAGTTGTACTGGGAAAGGTGAACAGATTTTGAGAATTGTGATGGGTAGAATCGCTGTATATCATGTAGAACTTGGAAAGAGCGTTCAAGAAGCAGCTTCTATTATGGTATCAGAACTTAGACAAAAAACGACGGGAGAGGCTGGTCTTATTATGGCTGATAATAAGGGACATATCGGACTAGCCTATGACACACCACATATGCCTGTAGCAATATTAAGTCCAGAAACGAAGGATATCTATTGTTCAATGACCCCTAAATGGTCAAAATAGAAAATATGCTCTCAAGACTTATTTCTTTCCAAGATAATCCTCAATTATCTTTACGATCTCTTCTTCTAAAGTCGGTTTCATCTTTTGCCTTGTCTTTATTCGACCAATCTCTTCTCCTTCTTTGTTGAAGATAAGGATAGTCGGGCTACTTGTAATCTCAAAGATATCTACTTCTTCAGGAGAAGGTGGAACTGCCCAGAATTTATTTGAGCCATAGGGGGGTTTAGTCATTCCACCACGAGCAATGATCTTCTTTCCAGTTTCTCTTTCAATTATTGCCAAAACAGGGACAGCTCTTTTCGCATCTCCACACCAATCAGCAAATATGACTGCGATAGAGAATTCTTGGGTATATTCCTTGATTTTTTCGAGTGCTTTAGTATTGATTCGATAATCCTGTTTTAGCCGGGAAAATCCTGCCCTATATGATGAAGACATTTTCTCAATATAATCACAGCAACCTGGAGCATCTTCTCTTACATCACTTATTGAAGGCACTTTAATAACAACCTCTAACTATATTTTGCTAGTGTTTAATCTGAATCACATACAATATCTGTTCCTTTCTGTCCCTTCTTCGATTGAAGAGGAGCTTGTTTAATCAATGTGACCAGCTTAGCCAGATCTTCCTTATGAGAAGATTCTTCTTCTTTCAAATGTTGTAGTAATAGTGAAGCTATTGGGTCATCTATTTTCTTCATTGCTTTGTCAAGTAGTGTGATCATATTTCCTTCATCATTTATTAGACTCTTGAGTTCTCTCTCAAGCTTCACACGCCCTGCATACCTACCCACTTTGGCTGACCATTCGTCACAGGGAGTTGTGTTGAGCAATTCTATCATTCCTTCAAGGAATTGCACATGTTTCCAAGTGTCTAACCGTAAATCCATGAATGCTAAACGAACTGCAGTTTCTTTAGCTTCATCTTCTAATTTAGTAAGCCTCTCTAATGTCTTCTTTTCTACTTCTATCTGTTCTTTGAAGATATCAATGATCTCTGATTCAATTGTCATGGTTTTTCTCCCTTCGCAAATAATTAACAATAGTTATATGTTTCATTTTTTTATTATATAAAGATATTCATACTGGAGAATGTATATCTTTTGATATGACCCCATTATTCCATATGTAATGCTCTTCGGTAATCGACATGATCGAATTCTTGTTCGTGCTCTCGTTCATTACCAAGGAATTGATTCATCATCAAGGCTGCATAATTAGCTGTACCAACTGCCATTGCTACTTGTTGAGTTATTGGTCTAACATCACCAGCAGCCCAGATACCTTCAACGTTTGTTTTGCCACGATGGTCTGTGATGATATTTCCCTTGGAATCAACATCAATACCAATCTGTTGAGCAAGTTCTGACCTAGCTACATCAATAAATGCAACAAAGAAGACATTAGTCTTTATCTTTCGTCCATCTTCCAATGTAACAGATTGAACAACACCAGGTCTAGGAAATGCAACTGACTTGATTTTTCCTCTGCTCCACTTAAATGGAGAATTATCTAATTTTAATAGGTCCTGTTTCTCAATTGGCATATAGGCATCTTCAGTCATGAGAATTTCAATGTTATTGATGTCTGTAAAACGAGATATTGCATTCGCAACATGGAGAGCACTTCCTACAGTACCTGCATTAACAACAAGAACTTTTTTATCTTTACAGAGTGGCGCTTCACAATCCGGACAATAAAAGCTACCATTCCCCACATTTGCCACAGGTAACCACCCTCTCCATTGACCATTAACTCGAGGATGTTTTCTTGCAGTTCCTGTTGCTATCAAGAGCAGTTTAGCATGGTACTCATTCTTATCCTTTGTTCGATAACTTGGTGAGGTCTTAATTGTGAAATCGGGGTATCTTCCTGATATCTCAACAACATCCGCCTCTATGAACTTGGCTCCAGCTGCGCGTGCTTCTCCTTGAAGTTTTCTTAGAAGACTACGTCCTTCATGATAGACCGCACCAGTGAAATTCAAAATAGAATTCGTGTGGAATGCCATTGGACTTGTACCACGGTCAAGTACTAATACAGACCTTTCATGATATGCTAAATGTAAGGCACCAGAACACCCTGAAGGGCCGCCGCCAATTATGATCGCGTCATATATCTTAACCATAGTGCATTCTTCTCCGAAGTCTTTCGTGTCTTTCTTGTTAATAAGTATGTGGTGTGGAATATAATATGCTTCTACTTTGACAAACAATTTGAACAGCTATCACAACCAAGATCAAAAGCCTTAGAGTTTTCATTGACGGTCTTAGGTGGAACTAGGTCTAGTACTGCTTTCTTTACCTTGCTTGCACTGATTGGAAAGTCTGAACAAGCAACAGTTGCTCCTATGAGAACAGAGTTTTCTGTTCGGGGATTTCCTGCTTGAATTGCGAGTTCTAATGAATCAAGTAATACTACCTTCTTTGTTATCTTCTTAAGTTTGGCAACAATTTGTTCCACAGTAAGATATCGAGTTTGTTTTTCCTTATCAAGTGCTACATCTTCGGTTTCAATGACTGATGGCATGATTCTGTTACTCATTATGACAACACCATCGTCTTTGAGATATTCAATATACCTTAAGGCTTCAGTAGCTTCCATCGCTATCATCATGTCTGCTTTTCCATAAGGTATGAGTGGTGATATTGGATTGCCTATTCGAAAGTGTACATAAATTGAACCCTGTCTCTGTGAGAGACCGTGCTGTTCTCCAGTCATTACTTGTAGTCCTGATTCTAATGCAGCCTTTCCTAGAATGGCTGATAATAGCATTAAACCTTGACCACCTACGCCGCAGAATAGAATGTTGTATGTATAACCCTTCTTCATCATCAATCAACCTCCACATGCCTAGGCGCATCAATAGGACATGCCTGTCTGCACTCCAGACAACCATCGCAGAGATCTTGTTGAATCATCATCTTATGGTCAGTTTCATCAATAATAATTGCTGGGCAATAGAATTCCTTGATACAAGCATAGATACCTCTACAGGTCTCTTTAACGTTCTCGCTTGGAACTATCTTCTGGCCTGCTTGTTTCTTCAATCGGTCCCCATAGAGAGCACACTCTCGCTTTGCTATGATGACATTGAATCCTTGTGCCTCGATTGCGTTCTTAATGGGAGTGATGCATTCTCTTGTTTCATAAGGATCAATAATCGTAATTGAGTCTGCTCCGAGCGCCTCGAACATCTTCTCCATATTGATCTTCCGGGCAGGATGTCCTCCAGCATTGAAAGGTGAGTTAGGATTGAACTGTTGACCTGTCATTGCAGTAACTGCGTTATCCAGAACGAAGAGTGTTACATTCGAATTGTGATGAATTAGATTGACTATACCTGGTAAAGCAGCATGATAGAGAGTACTATCACCAACCATTGCAATCACCTTATCTTCTAATGCCATCTCCATTCCCGCAGACACTCCTAAGGAAGCTCCCATAGCAAGCATTGAATCGCTGAATTCGTTTGGCGGAAGGAAAGCCATCGAGTAACATCCAATGTCATTGTTAAATACAATCTTATCGCGAATGCGAAGTTGTTGTAATGCTTGTCGAAAAGCCCACAATGTTCCTCGATGTGGACAACCTGGACAGAAAATCGGGGGTCTCTCAGGAAGGATGCTCTTCAACCTGTTTGCCCTGTGTACAATTGAATCATAATCAAGACTTGTTTTCTTGTCTAGAACAAGCGCTAAGGTTTTTTCAACAATTGGTACATTATATTCAAGCATCTCACTGAAGTGACCAGTTCTTTTGCCAATAATGTTCAGAGTTACGTTTGCTGTTTGAGCAATTGCTGCGATATGTTTCTCTAAGTACGGAGTCAGCTCTTCCACGACTATGAGTGTTGATAATGTCTTAATGAATTCAGCAAGTTTCTTCTCAGGCAATGGAAAGAGAGTTCCAAGTTTGAATACAGGCAATTCAATCTCCAGATTCTTCATTGCCTCCTTCACATGCAAGTAACAAACACCTGCAGTTAATATCCCTACATTGCCGCTTCCTGGTACAATTGTATTGAACTTGGATTTCTCAAAGTCTTTCTGGATTGCTTCAGTTCGTTGAAGCATCTTCGCCTTTAGAGCACGAGCAATGGATCCAACTGTAAAATACTGATCCTTAACATCTTGCCATCTGTTCTTCTTGAACGGAGTCCTGTTTAGTTCTCCTAGTTTGACCATTCCTCTCTGATGATTGACTCTGGTAGTTGTTCTCATTATGACGAGAGTCTTATGTTTCTCTGAAATTTCAAATGCCCATTTTGTCATGTCCAAGGCTTCTTGCGCACTTGCTGGTTCAAGCATTGGGACATATGCTATCTCCCCAAAATATCTGCCATCTTGTTCTGACTGTGAAGAGTGTGCGTGAGGGTCATCTGCTATTAGAGCAACACAGCCTGCATTCAATCCAGTGTAACCAATGCTATACATTGAATCACTTGCAACATTCATCCCTACACTCTTCATAGACGTAAATGATCTTTGACCTGCCATTGATGCGCCTGCAACTGTTTCTAATGCTACTTTTTCATTTGCAGAGATATGCATCTTGTAATCTCCAAAATGGTCAATTAGGTCGCTAAACGAATCCAGAATTTCAGACGTTGGCGAACCAGGATAGAATGCAACTATCTTCACATCAGCCTCTAATGCTCCACGAACTACTGCTTCGTTTGCAAGCATTAGTGCTGTACCACCATCGTTTCTCTTAATATCCTCAATCGTCATCAAAAGACCTCTCTCTTGATTTATGGGAACTAATAGACAAATCTCTTCCCCTAACATAAGCCTTCGTAAATGGTTCTTGTTACTATTTTTTAGTTGAAAAATAGGTTTTATTCAAAGAACACATTCAATTTTTCTGTTTTCTTTTTAACATGTTTCAACGAACAAGCTCTATATAGTCAACTAGAACAATGGCTGCTTACTTGCGACATTTACATCGAGGCTGTTATAATGGAATTGACTTTTTCCTGCCCAAAATGCTCAACAGGTGCTGTCATACATCTAAGTGATGAAGAAGTAAAGAACATTCAGGAAACCATCATTGATAAAGGCAGGTCTCCAACTTTGCTTTCTAGATGTAAGAATGGTCACGAATTACTAGTCACACTCTACTTTAGAGACGGAGAATTAGGTGTTCGTGATGTAGTGATGCCAATAGAACCAGGAAGTACAGATGAATCGAAACAAAAACCTAACGAACTAGATTGGGTGAGGCACACCTTTGGAGGTGGGAAATAGTGGTTGTTCGCCTTGTTGCGAAAGTCTTGAACGACACAATGGAACCAACAGTGATTTACCCTGCAGATGGTGCTAATGAAGAAAGAATAGCTCTTCTCACTGGTATCATACAGCTAGTTTCAGCAGCTTTGGAAATGTCTAGTGATTCGTTAAATGAATTTTCACTCAAATTTATGAAATCCGAAAGTGGTGTAATTGGATATTGCACAACTGAATCTCACATTATCATTTGTGAAGGTGATGATGAGAAAGAAACAAAGAATGTCTTGAACGCTGTAATAAGTGAAGATAATGCTTCAAATGATAGAATTGTCTCAAAAATAGAAGGAGCGGTCAAAAAACGCGTTGATGAAATAGGAGATCTTTGGCGTTAACAGGAGATGAATTGTAATGGATTTTAGTTTATCAATGATGATTTCAGGTCTGCTTGTTTCAGTTTTTATTTACTTGGGACTATTTGTGTATAGTAGAAGACTAAAATCAGTATATGCTAATGTAACTAAACCTACAGCTAATGCACTTGTTCTGTTTGGTATTGCAAACGCGTTGATGGGAGTAATAGGAGTATTTGGAGAATTACCATCATTATACAAAATGCTTTGGATGACGTTCATTTTTGCTTCTCTCCTCTTATCAATAATCAATCTAATCTTTACTGACCAGTCAAAAATGAAAAGAACAAGTATCGCAGTTATCATCTTGATAATCTATGCTATTACAGATGTGCTCATCAATCAATTTCTTGGTATTGCATTTGGCAATGTAACATCAATCCTAATTGTGTTGATGTTAAGCGCTGTCATAGCATCGATATATCTTTTAAAGGAAACACAGAATCCCTTCACTGGTTCAACTTTTTCAGTGATTATCTTACTTGTAATTTCAGTAATTACTACTCAATCTGGTATTCTCACTACACATCCAGAATATTTCATTTTACAAATAGCTCCATTGATTGTAGCCACAGCTGTACTGCTTTCAATGCTTAGACCTTGGAAACACATACTATCCTACACTATCGCTCTGCTTGCTCTTGTTGTAGGAACATCACTTGCCATTCCTGCATATCTTGACGGAAACTCAGGCATTTTAGTGTTCTCAATTGTTGCAGCCTTCGCTGGGGCCGCAACGGTGATTCCTATGGACTTCTTCATAAGTCAAGCAATGGAAACAAAAGCTTCAACTCCAGTATACATATCCTTTACACTATTCTTTATTGGTCTTCTAGCTATTACCCATTCTAATAATTATGCAATCAGCCTGAGTGCTATTGGTGTTTGGGATCCGAACATACTTTTCGTCGACTGGTTCTTTGGAATTTTCGGAGTCATATCTTTTATTATGGCTGCGTTATCAGCAAGCACCTCCGAGCAAACACGATTGATCAGCCGTGAAGCGCTTCTTGCATTCGGATGTATCTTACTCACACTTGGTCATCCATTTGTCATTAATGGGCGTTATGAATTGGATGTTTTATATTTAGGAATATTTGTCCTCTTAGTGATAGGTTTTGGAGGTTTCTTCAATATTGTCTATAGACTCTCAAAAGCTGGTGCAACAATGGCTGGAGCTAGATTTCTAGCATTCATGTTTGCATCCTTAACATTGGGAATTATTGCTATGTTTGCAGACCTAATAGATATCAATATCATTGCAGTTCTTATGATTGCTGCAGGGATACTTATGATAGCTAGTAGTCCTAGAGCATCAATATTCAGAAAGAGAAATTAATGCATGTACAAAATAATGATGCAGGTGAAACTGATGACAGTGGTCAAAGCAATTGTGTTGGGTGACTCAGAAGTTGGAAAGACTAGTTTCACCACACGATGGACTCAAGGGACATTTCCAGATCCCTCTAGATTGAAGACCACTGTTGGTGCAAGTTTCGATACAAAATCTGTAACACTATCTACCGGTCAATGTATCACATTATCTTTATGGGATTTCGGAGGACAGCGTCGGTTCATCGAAAATCTCAAACAGATGATACGAGGCTCAAAGATTGGTCTATTCTTTTTTGATGCGTCTCATTTGGAAAGTCTTGATAGCCTTTGGAATTACTGGATTCCTTTGACAGAGGAACAAGGAGGTTTCAATTTCTCAAAAGGTGATGGTAACAGATTTCTCCTTGTTGGTAATAAGATTGACCTGATTCAAGGTGAATTTGACAAAGTAGAGAATGAAATGCAAAGATTTTGTGATAGATTTGGCATGGACTCTACTCTCTTATCAGCGAAGACAGGAGTAGGTATTGAGTCGTTGGATTTCAAATTCACCCAATTACTAGAACGTGTTGTCTGATTGAATGATGAACTAGTTGGATGATTGTAAGAAGCCTTTGAATGAATCTGAAGTTTGTTCATTAGCCACCAGGGCTACCATGCCAAGGTGTGTCCTTCCACATAGCATCCCATATCATATCTTCAGTAAGAGTTTCTGGTTCAATCACGACTTTGTGTAGTTCCTTTAAAAGAGCATGATGTCTAATTTCATCCTCTCGTATCATCATCGCGATAGTCTTTACCTGTTCATTATCGCTTTCTTCTGCAAGCTGTGAGTAGGTTTTAACAGCTTGTTCTTCCATCAAGATATGCACTGCAATTCCACTTGCAATTTTATCACGTTCTTTCTCGCTAATGAAAGGAGTAGGTCCTTCTACAGCTTTTTTAAGTGATGTTAGAAGTGCAGCATGCTTCTGAGAATCTGTCGAAATTCCAATTAACAAGTCTTTTACGAATGCATTTCCAAGTTGATCAACATTCTCCTTAACAATTTCGATGATTTTCAACTCGAGGGCAATTTGTTTATCGATGAACGCTAGAGTTTCTTCCTTATCCATTTGTCTCTCTCTCCAGCTATTTACTACTAGTTGCTTGTGCTGTTTCCTTTAAGACTCTTTGTTAATGTGAATAGAAACTCAAAAAAGTGGTCTCGCTTCAAAATATATATCTGGATAGAAAATAGTTCTGAGTAATAGTCATCTAAAAATATTCGGAGGAGCTATTCTTGGCGAAGGCAACAATCTACACAGCACCTGAATGTCCACATTGTAAGAATCTGAAAACATTCCTTGGGGAAAACAAGATAGATTTCGAAGAGATGTGTATCCTGACAAGACCTGAGATTGCCCTCGAATTGAAGAATAAGAGTGGCCAAATGGCTATACCCACAACGGTCATGGGGAATGAGGTGTTTATCGGTTTTGACCGAAGAGTAGAACGGAGGATTAAACGCCATCTAGGAGTTTGATATAATTGTATGATGTAGCGATTATTGGTTCAGGAGTAACGGCATATGGTTCAGCAATGTATGCGGCAAGGTTAGACCTCAGTGTGGTATCGGTAGGAAATGTTGATGGTGGAACAATCACACTCACTGATGATGTAGCGAACTATCCCGGTTTTATACAACTAACAGGAAAAGAGCTTGCTGAAAAACTAAAAGATCACGCACTCGATTATCCAGTACTTCTAGAAACAGGATTTGTTGTAGATATTTTCAGAAGTAAAGAGAATTACTTTTACGTGGTTACCGAAAATAAGACCTTCTTAGCCAAATCAATCATTATTGCCACAGGTATGAAAGAAAGAGAACTTGAAGTTCCTGGCCATGATGAATTGAAAAATAGAGGTATAAGTTACTGTGCTCTCTGTGATGCTCCTCTCTATAAAGACAAAATTGTTGGCGTTATAGGCGGCAGTGATAGTGCAGCGAAAGAGGCTCTTCTTCTTGCGAAATATTGCTCTAAGGTATACATGATCTATAGAAAGGAGAAGATCCGACCTGAACCAATCAATGCGAATCGAATAGAAAGAGAGTCTAAGATTGATGTCATAACAAATACGAATGTTATTGAGATACTTGGTGAGAACAAGGTAACAGGAGTAAAACTTGACAAGCCGTATAATGGCTCCGATACACTTCTTTTGGATGGAATTTTCATTGCTATTGGAGGGATTCCATATTCTGGCCTGGCAAAAAAACTTGGTGTAAAAATAAATCCAAAGGGAGAGATTATCATTGATAGGTCGAGCCGAACAAATATTGAGGGAGTATTTGCGGCTGGAGATGTTGTTGACAGCGAATTCAAGCAAGCTATTACTGGAGTGGCTGAAGGTGTCCATGCTGCTTATCAAGCTTACAAATACGTAAATGAAAACGAATTTGTTTTTACCTGTGGAGATTAATGAAGTATTTTTCTATCAAAATTTTGTGTATATTGTTCACTGATTGTGTTTCTTGAGTTGTAGAGACCTAACAAAGTTCTGATCCTTAGTTCTTTTACTATTCAATTGCATCAAACAATTTCTCAACAAACATCTCGGGTGGTGTGAGTCCTTCTACTGCTACAGTTTCATTGAAGATTGTCTTGGGGACTCCAAAGACCTCAAACTTTTGTGCCTCATCTTGAAATTCAAGTGCTTCATACATTTCTGCATTTATTAGCGGATTAAGTATAGCCGCCTGATGCGCAAGTCTTGTCATTCCTGGACAATAGGGACACTGAGGTGTAACAAAGACACGTATTCTGATTGGTTTGTCAATTGCACGTATATCTTCAATAATATCTGGGGGTAGAGGTGCAGTCCCTGCTGAAACATCAATGATCCCACCTATGAGAGCACTGAATTCATGTCCTGCTGGGATTCCATAGAACTTCACATTATAAGGTTCCTGTCCATGTAAGACAATTGCTGGATGATGTTCGACTCCCATGTTCTTTGCAATTTCACTAGTTAATGGTCCTTTATGCTCTTCTACTCTTACCTTATTTGAAAGCTCAGCGATAAGTTCAACCATATCCCTCGTATCATTGCAGTACAGACATTTATGATCTACTGTAAAAAGATGTATTGTCACATCATTTACAAGATTTTCAAACATCTCAATTATTTGTTCTTTCGTTTCATCATCTAGTTCAATGACCATCTTTGTCACATCCTAAACATGTTATTTATTGGATTTAATATATGGTTTGTATACCTTCAGAGTGATATCAAATGCTTCATAATAATTCCTATAGAGTTCCTCACTTAAATCCAAGTGATTCTATCATCATCGATTAGTTCTTCGATTGCAAAAGGTATCTCTTTGGATTTTTCAAGATGTGATTTTGCTATCACTCGAGTTTCATCACCAATACCAAGATCTTCAAGTTCTCCACATTTGAATAGAGCTGAAACATCAATTTCTTTAAACTCATTTTCTTCGGGATGGTCACTATGTAAGTACAATTCAGTCAATTCACGACATTTACTGAGGGATGATAGGTCAATTTCTGTGAGTCGATTTCCTGCAATATCAATTGCATTTAGATGTTTGGCATTTGTAAGAGGTGACAAGTCAATCTGTTCGATTGCGTTCATAGCCAATCCAATTCTTCGAAGCTCTGGACATGCTGAAAGTGGTGTAAGATCAATTCTGTCCAACCTATTTCCACCCAGTCGTAAAATTCTAAGGTCATTACAATTTTCTAATGGGTACAGATCAATTAATTCTAGACGGTTATGATGTAGATATAGAAACTTGAGTTTTGTACAGCTTTTCAGAGGATTTAGGTCGAGTCGATCTAATGAATTGTACATTAGATTTAACTGCGTAAGATTTGCACATCCTGATAATGGTCCTAAATCAATGGTTTCAATCTTATTGTTCTCGATTTCTAAAATTTCAAGCTTTGTATTTTTGGATAATCCTGATAGGTCAAGATTAGATATCTGATTGTTGAACAATCTCAATCTAGTTATGTTCTTTAGCTTTGATATAGGCTGTAAATCAATATTGTTGAATTTGTTCGATCCTAGATTGAGTTCCTTTAGATTTTGGCACTTTGATAACTGACCCAAATCAATATTATCAAAATCATTTTTGAACAAGCTCAAGATCGAAAGTGACGGAATATTTACCAATGGTGTGAGATCTATGGTTGATATTAAATTATTCCCAAGTTGAAGATCTTCTAGTCTGGTTAAACCTGAAAGAGTTTCTAAATCAATACTTACTATATTTCGACGAGACAAGTCCAGTGTTGTAATTGACTCATCTTCAATTTCATATTTACGCTCTTTTCCTTCTCTATCAACGTATCGAATAAACATCTCGTCCACAATGTGCTTCTCCCTATGTATTGTAATTCCTATAGACGTAGTTTGCTGGTAATCAATCTTGTCTAATGATATAGATCAATCACTCAAGAATAAATACATTGAAGTTTCCATAATGCAATCTCAATATTTCGAGCTTCTATGGAAATTCAAGAACTGCTAGTTCTTCATACTTTTTCCTGATATCTCGAATCTCGTTAGCAATATCGTCGTAATGCTGAAGGAGGTCATTATGTCCAAATTGGATTGCAC
>SDOA01000081.1 GCA_004524595.1 Candidatus Thorarchaeota archaeon
CCTGAAATTACGCTTCCTAAGGCTATCCAGCGTGTTGCATTTCTAATGAGAACTCTCTGTGCGACAATGAGCAACGCAATCGATATCGCACTGAAAAGGAAGAGAGCAATAACAAGACTCTCTGCTGAAAAAGCAAATCCAACATGTTGCACCATAGTGTTTGCAGACTCGAACTGATAACCACTGAGTACAATTGCCGTTGCTCGGGCTATATTGTGTAGGCTCAGAAAGGCCAGGTTTCGAGTGAGTGAATAATACCAGGGATGGGGCGCCATGTTCCAACCACCAAGAAATGCAATCAACATGGTCGACACACAACCGAGCAGTATACTAATTCGTAGGTCATCAGTAAAAATTGCTAAAGATGAAGCTATCAGAGCTAGCAGGACTGATCCGACTAACGAGGCTCCGATAACTGTTGGATAGTAGATGAAATGGTCGAAGCTAATTGGGTAATATGGAAGGCCATGAAGAGCAACAGGATACAAAAACAACATGATAGTAAAGAGAAACGTGAAGAAACTAGTGACTAGTAATACATGAAGAACACGACCTAGAAACGCCTTCTTCGCCCCGACCTCATCAATTCTCTTCAGGAGATATAGCCGCGAGGCGGGACTACTGAAGAGAAGACCCGCCGTCAGAAACGAAAAGAGGCCAGTAGCGAAAGTCAGGGATACCATGTTTATGGCACTGAGTAGAGGCGCGAGCACAAAGCTTGAACCCGTAGGACTTGCGAGGACTAGCCCTAACGATGCCGATACTAGACCGCCTACACATACTATTAACAGATCTCGTCTAGAGATTATTGGTATAACTCTATCATCCGTAGCAAAACTATGATTCATTCTGCGCCAATCCCCAAACAGAAACTGTTTTTGTATATTATTTGATATGAGTCTTTTGATAGTCAAAATACGGTGTTGAAATGCTCACTGTTTCGAAGGTTTGCTACAGAAACGGAGGTGCAATGTGTTGATTCATGAAGTCAATGAAATCAGCAAACAGTGAAATCACACAGAGGAGTATCGTCTACGAATTATTTCAATTTTCTTGGAGTACACCCACAGTATCTCTGCACATACATGCCATGCCATCATGACCTCTCGATCCAGTTCGATATGAGTGTCGAAGATTTGCTTCAATTCTTCTCCAAAATCACCATGTGGGAATGCTCCAACTCCAACAATCACTGGAATAGTAGAGTCACTAGGAAGCAGATTTAGCAATGAATTCATAGGTGTCTTTTTTCCACCCTCAATAGCGAGCATACTCTGGACCACGGGTCTCTCATGTTTCAGCTCTGAGACAAGTCTTGTAAGGTCCGTCCTAGTGACTTCTAATAGCGGTTCACCTTCTGGAGGTACTCTTCCTACGAGAAGTAACTGCTCGATAAGGCCAGTAAACCTGTCATAATTCCTAGGTAGACGAACCTCTGGGTTCACTTTGATAATTCGATCATCCTGAAGATGTAGGTGTATTGTCAAAAATCCACTCTTACACAGGGGGGTCTCAAGCAGGGTCATTAGGGAGTGAAAGACGATGTCGGGGCGTCCTCTCTGTTCAGCATTCTCAAGCCTAGTCATCTCCCTTCCATGATAAGTCTGGTCTAGGAGAAGCTCACCAGGTTTCTTGTTACGCTTGGAGGCATACTTGTGAATCTGTTTCAGGGCGGATATCTCACTGGGGATCAACTCAAGTGCACAGTTCAATAAAATGATGTGAAGCATTGTTACATCGCATACATGGAATAATACGAACGATTTAAGCAGTATGAAGAATGCTCATAGATAGTAGAGGTGTATCTTTGTCTAAAAGAAGCTATGTGAGAGAGAAGCAACAAAGACTAGCGCAAGCGAGGATTGAGATTCTATGGATTCAGGCACTTCAAGAAGCTACGAAAAGACCAGAAATAGCAAGAGAACAGATGCTCAGTGCTCGTAAGATTGCAAGAAGAACAAGAACAAAGATACCACGACACATCAGTCGAAGAATCTGTAAGAAGTGCGGAACGATTTTGATCCCTGGTGATACATGTCGATTACGAATCCGCCATAATAGATCAAAACATGTTGTTGTCACCTGCACCCAATGCAATAGCATCAAGAGATACTATTTCAAAGACCAATAGTCATAGGCATAGGTTAATCAGAGTTAAGACAGGAAAAACGGTGAATTATTATGAGACCTGAGGGCGACC
This sequence comes from Candidatus Thorarchaeota archaeon, assembly GCA_004524595.1. The sequence goes on from SDOA01000081.1 coordinate 2,201, forward strand.
AGAATCGAATCAAGCGTGCATGGCAAGAACCTGCAATGGTACAGATTGGGAAAGGTGGGGTTTCTGAAGATTTCGTGAAAGAAACAATACGGCTTCTCAAAAAACACAACTATATCAAAGTCCGCATGCTTCGTAGTGCTCTTGGAACAACATCTAAGCTTGAGTTGATGAACGATTTATGTGAAAAGACAGGAGCTACGTTAGCAGGCGTTCGTGGAAATACTGCAGTAATACACAGGATTCGAGCCTCACAGAGGGCTTGATTCAAGTTCTTTTATTCTAACACAACGACAACCTTTTATGGCAACTTTAGACGGTGACTCCAGCCTTTTGGGGTAAATCATCGACCGAATTCGTGTTAGGTGAAAAATCCTCAATAAGTATGGTGACTGAATAATGCCTACAGTCTATGATATTCCCGCAAACATCCTGATTCGACGACTCGCTCAGGACCTGAAGTCCAGAGAAGAGATGTCTCCCCCAGAATGGATACCGTTTGTCAAGACAGGTGCCCATAAGGAGAGAGCTCCAGATGATGCAGACTTCTGGTTTGTAAGAAGTGCAAGCATTCTAAGGAAAATCTATCTCAATGGACCAATCGGAACAGAGAAGCTACGAATCGAGTATGGAGGTAGGAAAAGACGAGGCACGAAACCAAATGAATTCCAAAAGAGCGGTGGTGCAATCATAAGAACTGCACTCCAGCAACTTGAGAGGGCTGGCTTTATCAAAAAAGTTGGCACGAAAGGAAGAGAGATGACCGATATTGGTCGATCATATATGGATAAACTGTCATCAGCATTGAAGATGGAACTCTCAAAGGCAATCCCAGAGCTAGAAAAATATTAAGCCAGGTGACATGGCAAAATGAGTGACGAGGAGTTAGAGGCTATCCGTCAGAAAAAAATGGCTTCGTTACAACAACAAGCACTCAGAGAACAGGCCGAGGAACAGGCTGCTGCTGAGGTACAGGCTCAAAAAGAGGCAGTGCTCAGGCAGATTCTGACACCCGAAGCAAGAGCAAGATTGACCAACATCAAGATGGTCAAACCACAGTTTGCAGAACAGATTGAGATGCAACTAATCCAATTGGCGGGATCTGGAAGGCTCCGGGAACAAGTAACAGACGAACAATTGAAAGCGCTCCTAAAGCAGCTACAAGACAAAGAGCGCGAACGAAAGGTGACTTTCAGATAATGCTGCACAGGTGATCAATATGGCACGAAACAAGCCACTAGCAAAGAAACTCAGAATGGCAAGAGCAATGAAGAGTAATTCTTCCGTCCCCACTTGGGTCGTTGTAAAGACCGGTGGTAGAGTTAGGAGAACACCAGCGCAGCGGAACTGGCGTCAGACAAAGCTAAAACCATAGTAAGGTGGGCATAGATGTCGAAGAAGAAGAAAGAAGTTGAAGCAGAGGTCTCCGAAGAAGAACCAGAAAGGGAAGAGATTGAGGAGATCGAGGAAGTAAGAGAAGCACCCACCGATGCTGAAAAGATTGAGGCTGAAGAGGCAGAGGCTGCTGAAGAAGAAGAAATTATTGACGAACGTATCTACACAGTTCCTTTACGAAGAGCGTATTGGACTGGTAGCAGACTCCGTCGAGCCAATAAATCAGTAAGAATTCTTAGAGAATTTGTAGAGAGGCATATGAAGCCAGAGGAATTACTGATTCAACCAGAGGTCAATGAGCTAATTTGGGCACGAGGTATTCAAAAACCTCCTCGAAGGGTCAGAATCCGTGCGACCAAGAATGCTGATAATCTTGTGCGCGTGTATCTTGCGGAGGGATAACCAGGAGTGATCGCCCGAACTACTTTCGAGGGCGATTCTAATGTTGGAGCCTACGGAATCGCCACAGACCGCTTCATATTTGTTAGTTCCACTATTTCAGAGAAAGTACTCAATGTTGTAGAGAAGACCTTCAATCTTCCACTTGTTCAGTCTACAGTTGCTACTCTTGACGCAGTTGGACTAGTATCAACAGCAAATTCTAACGGAATTTTACTACCGTATACTACAAGTGATGAGGAATTCGAACAATTGAAACGAGCTGCCGAGGTTCCAGTTGATTGGGTTGATGATAGAATGACTGCACTGGGAAATATCATTGCAGCCAATGATAATGGAGCAATATGTCATCCTGACTTCAGTTCAGCAGCAATACAAAAGATATCTGACATTTTAGATGTTGAAGTAGTCCCCGGGACAATTGCAAAACTTCCAATCGTGGGAGCAAATTCAATTTGTACAAATACCGGTGCAATTGTGCACCCAATGGCTACAGACGATGAAATTGACCAACTATCACAGCTGTTAAAAGTACACGTCGAAATTGGAACAGTCAACAGAGGCAGCCCATATACAAGTCTAGGTGTGGTAGCTAATGTTGATGGAATGATTGCCGGAGCTGACACAACAGGTGTTGAACTTGCACACATAAGTCAGGTCCTAGGATTCGTATAGATGAGGTGTAATAGAGATGAGTTCAAAGATTTGGCGAGCGTCAGGCGAATACAAGAAAAAGAATAGAAAATTCATATTTACTAGAGAACTTCTGGGTGAGAAAGAAGCTCATGTTCGAGAGAGAATCCTTTCAGAACTTGGCAGCCGTCACAAGGTGAAGCGAAGAGAGATTGCCATAACTATGGTCAAAGAGATCAAACCTGAAGAGGTCACTAATCTTGACCTTCGCAAATATCTTGGACTGGAGAGCGATTTTTCATGAGTGAGGACCAGCAAAAGCTTCTCCAGAGGGTATATACTGAACAGCAAATGACTGAATCAAATATCTCCCTACTGGCACAACGGATGGAATTAATCCAAGCTTACCTGAATAACTACCAAGCAGGACTGATGGTTTTGAATGAAATCGAGGGAAAGAATGAAGGTGAAGAGATGCTCATAAATGTGGGAGGCAGTATCTTCATTCAAGCAAGAATCCTAGAACCATCTAAGGTTACCCGAGGAATAGGTAGTGGCGTACGAATTGAGCAGAGTCTTGAAGATGCAAAGATTGCTGTCCAAGAACAGCTTTCGAGCCTGCAGAAACAATATGATGTAGTAATTGATGATTACCAGAAACTCCTTACACGTGCACGTGTACTGAATGCACAATTCCAGGAACTAGCAGCTAAGATGCAAGAACAGGAGGATTAACCTGGTGTTTGACAAGCTCAGGGGATCTCTTGACAGTGCAGTAACGAAAATAACTACAAGAGAACTGAGCGAAAAAAATCTTAACGATGCGGTTTGGGAGCTACAGATGGTTCTGATACAGAACGATGTTGCAGTAGAAGTTGCAGAACATATATGCAAACTGACACAGGAGAAAATCTTGGGTCAACGAGCTGGCAGACTTGAGAATCTCACTAAATTGTTCAAAGGTGCTATTTACGAGTCAGTATTGGAAGTCCTAACACCAAAACAGTCACTAAATCTATTGGAATTTGCTAGTGCGAAGAAGACGAATGGAGAGCTCACTACAATTTTGTTTGTGGGAGTGAATGGTACTGGAAAGACAACAACCCTAGCGAAAATTGGTAGCATGTTCAAAGCCAATGGATTCTCTGTAGTTATTGCAGCTGGAGATACATTTCGGGCGGGAAGTATTGAGCAGTTAGAAAAACATGCAGAACGTCTAGGTATTCGGGTCATCAAACAGGACTATGGTGCAGATGCTGCAGCGATTGCCTTTGATGCAATTGCACATGCTAAAGCAAAACATATCGATATTGTACTTATCGACAGTGCAGGAAGGATGCAGAGCAATAAGAATCTCCTCGAAGAGATGAAAAAAATTGTTCGCGTCGCAAATCCAGACATCAAACTCTTTGTGGGAGATGCACTCGCTGGAAATGATGCTCTTTCACAAGCAAAGGAATTCAATCAAGCAATCAGTATTGATGGTGCAATATTGACAAAGGTAGATGCAGACCCATCGGGTGGGGCAGCATTATCGATTGCCTATGTGACTGGAAAACCTGTTGTTTTTGTTGGTATTGGTCAGAAGTATGATGACCTCAAAGAATTCAATCCAGAATGGTTCGCACAACGGATTCTTGGCAATAATTGAACAAGAGGGAGCTTTTTATACGAAGGTCTTCTGATGGGCAATTAATTAGCTCTGAGGTGAAAATAATGAGTCTGAGAGGTAGAAGCTTTGTAGACCTATCGGATTTCGAAAGGTTTGAACTGAGGCAGTTCCTTGATACTGGACATGACCTAAAAAGAAAACAGAAGAGAAGGGAACCTCATGAACTTCTGAAAGGTAAGTCCATGGCAATGATCTTTATGAAATCGTCAACAAGAACTCGTGTTTCTTTTGAAGTTGGTATGACACAACTTGGTGGACATGCACTCTATCTAGAACCCAGTGGAACACAACTTGGGCGTGGTGAAACAATTGGCGATACTGCCCAGGTGTTGAGCCGATATTGTGATGTGATAATGGCACGGGTCTATGCACATGAAGAAGTGACCGAACTTGCAAAGTATGCATCAGTACCTGTGGTCAATGGACTTTCAGACCTCCTTCATCCGTGTCAGATTATGGCAGATATGATGACCATAGAAGAACATCGAGGGGATCTTGAAGGTCAAAAGATAGTCTATGTCGGCGATGCAAACAATGTCAGTAATTCTATTATGCAAGGCTGCACGATTATGGGAATGGACGTGACAATTGGAGCACCTAAGGGATACACACCCACTGAAGATATTCTAAAGAAGGCGACCCAGCTAAGCAAGAGGTATGGCACAACATTAGAAGTCGTTAACACCCCCGAGGATGCAGTAAAAGGAGCGGATGTAATCTACACTGATACTTTCTTCAGTATGGGTCAGGAAAGATCAAAAGAAAAGGAAGATTCCCTGATGCCCTTCCAAGTGAACAAGTCCCTCATTGGGAATGCTAAGAATGATGTAATCGTAATGCACTGTCTTCCCGCGCACAGAGATGAAGAGCTTACTTCTGAAGTGATGGATGGACCTCATTCAGTTGTATTCGATCAGGCTGAAAACAGGCTTCATGCCCAAAAAGGGATTCTTGCATTAATAGTCTAAGAGGATGATTGTTTGGTAGGCGAGTTCGTATCAATTGGCAGAATTAATTTAGACATTGACATACGTGTCAATACTCTACCAAAACGTAATGACCACGTAATTAGTGAGGACGGTCAGATTACGTTTGGAGGGTCTGCTGCAAACTTCGCCACACAATCTACACGTCTAGGAATCAAGACCACATTGTTTAGCTGTGTAGGTGATGATCTGTATGGTCAACTCTGTTTGAAAGAGATGTCAAAGATTGGAGTTGATACAAGCGGAGTTCTTGTATTAGAAAATCAAGCAACAGGACTCTTCATCTACGTCCATGATGAGCAAGATGATCAAATTGTTGTAGCAAAGCCTGGAGCGAATAAATTCCTTGAGAAGAGAATCTTTGAAGAAGAAAATATGGTTGAGGCACAAATCATCCATATTGCAGGCTCATTTCCGATGATGATTGACAGAGCATCTGAAATGACGACCACTAACGGAATCGTGCTCTCATTGGACCCAGGGAGAGCAGCAGAAGGTCTTGATTTTAATAAGATACTAAGACGGACTGACCTCTTATTCATTAATAGACAAGAACTCAAAGATTACTTCAAGATTGAACCTATTGAGTCAGAACTTCGTAAATTCGCGAAGACATTTCCCGGTATTGTAGTTGTAAAGATGGGGAAAAATGGCGCAATTGCTACCGATGGTTTCGAATATTGTACCTCAGGAATATTTGAGGTTCCAGTTAGAAATACGCTTGGAGCAGGAGATTCGTTTGCTGCGGGATTCATCACTGCATGGACTCGATCTGAAAATATTACACAAGCTCTCAATGTTGCAAATGCTGTTGCAGCCCTAACAATAATGCAGGATGGCGCACAGATTGGTCAACCAAATATGGACCAAGCAGTAAAACTACTCCGGGAACATAATATTGCAATAGATGGAATTCTTAAGACTTTCAAACCTCGGAGCAAGAGTAAGCGCAAAAGATGAGTATTATCTAGGTAGTATTCTACTTTTTACCCTCACATTACGTGCGTAATAACAGACATCTCGAAGTGAGTGGAAAATATATGCACCCATTATTAGAAGAAGTTCTTAGCTCATCAGGCGGAAAGCGAGAAACAAAACCAAAACGAGGTAAGAACATTCCAAAATCAGCTACTACAGATGAAGAACTTGAAGAACTACTCGACTCAGTGACTGCAAGGATACTTGTTGCAGGAGTGGGTGGAGCAGGTAACAATGCGATTACACGCCTTATGGAAGTCGGTGTGGAGGGAGCTGAAACTCTAGCATTGAACACAGATGCACAGGATCTGTACTTTTGTAACTCACATCATAAATTGCTTCTAGGCAAAGAAACCTGTGGTGGATTGGGTGCAGGTAATAATCCTGATGTTGGAGAGGCTGCAGCCATTGAAACCTATGATGTGATTAAGGATATTACAAGAGGGGATCTCGTATTCATCACAGCAGGAATGGGTGGTGGAACAGGCACGGGAGCAGCGGCTCATGTTGCAAAGGCAGCAAAAGAAAACGGGGCATTAACTGTCGCAATTGTATGTCTTCCATTTGAGGTAGAGGGTGCTACTAGGAAGAAGAATGCTACACGAGGACTCAACGCTCTTATGGAGCATGTTGACACTCTTATCGCAATACCAAATGAGAAGTTGCTGGAGATAGCACCGGATCTTTCTCTTCCAGAGGCGTTCATGGTTGCAGACGAAGTTCTGGTACGGGCAGTCAAGGGTATTGCTGAACTGATTTCTAAACCAGGTCTTGTAAATCTTGACTTTGCAGATGTTAGAACCACTATGAAGAATGGTGGTGTGTCAATTATTGCACTGGGTGAGGGAAGAGGTGACGACCGGGCAGAGGAGGCTGTGGTCAATGCCTTACGTAACCCACTCATCGATGTATCCATTGAGAATGCACGCAATATTCTCGTAAATGTTAGTGGAAGTGCAGACCTGCAACTCGTGGAAGCCAAACGCGCTGTCGAGCTAGTGACAGAACAAGTCCACCCTGGGGCTGAGGTCATCTATGGTGCATTGATAGATCCAGAACTTGAGGATAGACTGAGAGTCACAATCATCGCATCTGGGGTGAGTTCACCATATGTTTTCGATAAGGCCGAACCATTTGCTCCACTTGTTGATGATCTCAAGACAGACTTGGGACTTCCAAGACTATCATAGTCAATTTGGATACTCAGCAAACGTTAAAAGTGAAGCAATACTGATTGCGATTGACTCTCCCGACTGCTTAGGCAGAAGTATTCAGAGACGTGATGAACATATGGGTGTTGGTTCCTTTATCAACGATAGCAGGAGAATTCTGAAACTGGCTACAAAGCCATCCAGAAAAGAACTCTGGACAAGTACAAAGATTAGCCTACTCGCTATGGTACTAGTAGGTATGCTCAGTTTCATCGTTCAGGTCATCATGACCCTACTAACATCCGATTGGGGTACAACAGCAACATAATTCAGTGAAAGAGTTCATATGAAAGAATGTTGAATTCTCAACAACTGAAGCTAGGTTAACCCAGAATCAATTTGTAGATTAGTGTATAATAATTGCTCGGAAGTATAAGAAAATGGAGCCCAACACAAGTATTTACGCCATAAGAACGACAATTGGTCAGGAACGAAGCGTCACAGATCTTGTCACTACAGCTGTAATTGGAGAGAGTGACGTTTGGGAATGTCCATTCTGTAAAGAAGATTTCTCTTCTGAGAAGGCTACAAAGCAACATATGAAGAGCTGTAAGAAAAAGGGAAAGAAAGAGGGAGAACCCCTATTAATTTCAACAAATCAGTTGAGAGGACGAGTCAAAGCAATTCTAGTACCCGAGACATTACGAGGTTATGTCTTTATTGAAACAACAGAGTTTCGTGACGTTGAAATTGCAATATCAGGAGTGCCACATGTAAGAGGACGTGTTGGTGGTAAGGTTAGTCTAAGCGAGATTGATAGATTTCTTGCACCACCTCCAGCAGCAGAAGGCATCTCAGAAGGAGATGTGGTTGAGATTATCTCAGGTCCATTCAAGGGTGAGAGAGCAAAGGTGCAACGTGTAGATGCAGGAAAAGAGGAACTTATCCTTGAACTGATGGATAGTCCTTATACGATTCCAGTCAGAGTACATGCAGACTTTGCAAAGATTGTTGAGCGTGCAGAGAAACCAGAAGTTGTAAGTGAAACATCTGCGGTTCAATCTGAAGTGGTTGAGAGTACCACAGATGAATTTGATGATGAAGACTCATTCTGGGCTCATCGTCCTGATGAAGATTAGTGCTACGTTTCTCTGCAAATTAGATGAGAATTTCAGTCCATGACAAAACCCTTAAAACGAGTTAGAAGTGCATACAGTCCATCTCCTTAATACGATACCGTCGCTTCGAATGCTGTATCTGGAGTCATGACGTGCAGTAGACCTAGAACATGGGTCGAACAGAACTGACACTGCACTCAGGAGTGAACATAATTGAGTGAAAAACCAATAATAGTAGAAGCCCTAGTAGAGGGCGGAAAGGCCAGTGGTGGACCCCCAATCGGTCCTGCTCTAGGTCCTACTGGAGTAAACATCTTTCAGGTCGTTACAAAAATCAATGAAGTAACACAACCCTTCACTGGATTAAAGGTTCCGGTGAAAATCATTGTAAACCAGGAAGATAAGAGTTTCGAGATAGAAGTAGGAACACCACCTACTAGTGCACTTATCCTGAAAGAGGTGGGTGCAGCTAAGGGATCTGGAGAGCCAAATAATAAGATCATTGGCAATCTTACAATTGACCAACTGAAAAATATCGCAAAAGGAAAAGAAACTGCACTCTCAGCCCAAGATATGAAGGCTGCAGTGATGATCGTTTCAGGCAGCTGTGGACAGATGGGTGTTACAATAGAAGGGAAACGTGCCAAGGTCTTCCAAGAAGAAGTCCGTGCAGGTACATGGGATGCCCAGCTAGATGAACCGTTGAGGGAGTGAGAGTAGATGTCATATAATATAAAGAAAGTAGAGGCTTCAGTTGCAGAAGCAAGAGCCAAAGGTCTTGAAAGAGGTGTCAAATTCGAGCAGAGTTTCGATTTAGCAGTCAATTTCAGAAAGAAAGAAGTGGACATATCTAAACCAGAGAATAGATTCAATCAGGAACTTGTCCTCCCTAATACACTATATCCGCCACCTAAGATTTGTGCTTTTGGTGATGGTGAGTTTGCTGAAGCGGCCACAGCAGCAGGAGCAGAAAATGTGGTTTCTAAGGATGATATTCCAAGACTTGGAGAAGAGAAGAAAGAGAGAAAGAATCTAGCCAAGAGTTATGATTTCTTCATAGCTGCAGTTGATGCAATGCCTCTGATAGGTCGATATCTTGGTCAGGCTCTCGGTTCACGAGGTAAAATGCCTCGTCCATTTCCACCTCAAGCAGATTTGACCACAATAATCAACCAATATCATAGAACTGTTCGAATTAGAATGAGAAACACACCCACCTTCCACGTGAAAGTGGGTCATATGACAATGAGTGACAAAGAGATCGCAGACAACATCATGGCTGTGCTAAATTTCGTTGATAGCAAGGGATTCGCAGGGAGAATCAATAATGTCTCTGTGAAGACTACAATGGGGCCAACGGTGGGGATTCCAGTATAGGTTGGTGATCAAGCGTGTCAGTATATGAAAAGACAATTCCACAATGGAAGGTTGATGCAGTTGAGAAACTTGTAGCAACCATTAATGATAGCAAGATGATTGGTCTTGTTAATGTTGAAGGGGTTGGAGCAAAACAACTCCAGGGAATCCGCGACAGTCTCAGGGGTTCTGCAATTTTGAAGATGGCAAGAAACACTTTGATGATTCGAGCGATTGAGGAATCTAAGAAGAAAGGTATCAATGACTTGGTAACCTTTGTCAAGGGACCTGTAGCCTTTGTATTCAGTGATCAAGACCCTTTTATCTTAAGCAAATTCCTTAGCGAGAATAAGACAGCAGCTCCAGCGAAAGGAGGACAGACAGCGCCAAAGGACATCATTGTCCCAGCTATGAACACAGGAGTAGCTCCAGGTCCATTCATCAGCGAACTTGCGGGTCTCAAGATACCCTCACGTGTCAAGGGTGGTGTAATCCACATTACTGATGATACAGTTGCTGTGAAGAAGGGGTCTACAATCTCTAATGCCATGGCACTCATGCTTAGTCGACTTGGAATAGAGCCCATGGAATTACAACTTAAGCTTATAGCAGCCTATACTGATGGAGAGGTCCTTACAGCAGACAGTTTCGAAATCAACCTTGAAGCACTCTTTAAAGAGGTCATTCTTGGTCATCAGTATGCTGTTAATCTGTCAGTCAACAGAGGAATTCCAACTACTGAAACAATGCCAATGATCATTGCAAAGGCGAATATGGAAGCAAAGAGTCTAGTACTCAATATTGGGTTCTTTGTACCAGAGATGGTTCACACGTTCCTTTCTAAGGCAAACTCAGAATCATTTGCTCTAGCTATGGCTGTTTCAGAAAAGGACCCTAATGCAATACCCTCTGAAATCTTAGGTCAAGCTCAGGCAGCAGCTGCAGAAGCAGCTTCTACTCCTATTAGTACAGGAGATAAGCCGGATGAACCTGAAGAAGAAGAGGAGCAAGAAGAAGAAGTAGCAGGCATTGGAGGCCTGTTTGGATAAATAAAAGCGAGGTAATAACAATGGAGTACGTATACGCAGCACTTCTGCTTCACAAAGCAGGTCAGAAAATGACTGCTAAGGCAATGGAAGAGGTTCTAACTGCAGCAGGTGTTACACCTGATAAAGGCAGAGTGAAAGCATTGCTTGCAGCCCTCGAAGGTGTTAACATCGATGAGGCGTTGAAGAGCGCAGCCGCTATGCCAGTTGCAGCAGCTCCCACAGCCGGTGGCGGTGCAGCAGCACCAGCAGAAGAAAAGAAAGAAGAAAAGGAAGAAGAGAAAGAGGAAGAATTCACCGCTGGACTTGGAAGTCTATTCGGTTAGAATCATCCCAATCTTCTACTTGATCTTTTACAGAACAAGGACAGGCAGGTTGCAAGCCTGCCCTGTCCATTCAATTCTAATTTTTTCAAATATAATCACTCAACTTTCATTGTTGATTGTACAATCTTGGAGTCCAAAATCTCGTACACCAAGGAAACTGCACTGGGTGCCTCTGATAGGTCACAGGATGTGTTGATCAACCTTATGCTCTCATCTCTCTATTGGAGTATGTAAAGACCTACATATTCGCTCAAACGCTCACCTAGAAATGTTCATTTTAGTCCCAATTCCATGCAACTGTTAACAACCCACAGACACATATTCTAGATTGTGTATTGTGTTCTTGTGAAAATCGTCTATCATCCATTCATGCTACAGACATATGATAGCACACCAGCTGGAGCATCAGGAAGGCTCGAGTCAGTAGTAGAGATTCTTAGTAAGCAACCAGATTATGAATTCATTGAACCTAACCCTGCAATAGACGAACAGGTATTACGTGCACATACCTCAGCCTTGGTTGATGGAGTCAAGAGGAACAGTCATCTGGCAAAGATGTCGTTCCTTGCAGCAGGAGGAGCGATCTTGGCAGGAGAACTAGCAGTAAAGGGTGAACCTATATTTGCCTTGATCCGTCCACCGGGGCATCATGCCTCAAAGGATTCACATTGGGGGTTCTGCTATTTTAACAACATAGCAGTGTCGTTACTTCATCTAAGGTTTCTGGGATTGATTAATTCCGCCTTCATATTGGATTTCGACCTTCATGAGGGAGATGGCAATATCAATATCCTTGGTGGGGATAAGAACTTCATTATCTACAATCCGGATGGAAAGGGAGACAAGAGCTATCTTGCTGATGCTAAGAGAGCTCTTGATGACTCACCAGATGTCGATATCATTGTGGCATCTGCTGGGTTCGATCAGTATATCGATGATTGGGGGAGTAACCTCTCAACCAGCGCATTTCATGAGTTGGGCAAACTAATGAATAATTTTGCAGGAGAACGGTGCGAAGGACGAAGATATGCGCTTCTTGAAGGGGGATACAATTTCAAAGATTTAGGAAAAAATATTCTGGCATTCTGCGAAGGCCTCAGAGGTGCCTAGAACTATCATTCGCAATCCGTAAGGTAGAGTGTGAGGTGAAGGAGTAGAGATGATATACCAATTACTCAAGAATTCATTCAAACGGCATCTGGAAGAAACATTGCCATTGATAGAACAGCTTTCTGAAGTCGATATCACGGAGAAACTGACTCCAGAAACAAGGGAGCTTGGAGAGGTAGTGCTCCATCTGTTACGATCAATCGAGTTCTATATGAAGGGAATTGTAACTGGTCAATGGGAACCACTTCCTTACACTCTTGAAACCTATGATTCAGCAGAGGCAATCATTCGACTCGCAAATGATGTTTTTGACAGAGTGGATACATTCAATAGAATCATCTCAACAAGTGATATGGATAGGACTATAGATTCATTCTCCAGACCAGTCACAGTTTCAGAACTCGTTCTTGAAATGCTGGAACATAGTATTCATCATCGTGGCCAAATTACTGTGTATTATAGGCTTCTTGGAGTTGCTCCAAAAAAGATACCATATATAGTATGATGGACGGATATTAGCCGCATGCACGAGATATATATGAATCATGATTCCAAACAATGCTAGTGACAGACCTCAAAGTCATATACAAATAGAGAAGTAAGGAGGAAGGACTGCATCCTCCTCTCTCATTCTATTTTGAATCGATAACGCTTCATCCAGCAGTCTTTTTTCAGTACTTCTCAGACAACTGCTCACTTATTTTCAGTGTTATTTCTATGAGTGATGAGATAGTGCCTATCGGAAAGCTTTATGTCCAAACAAAAATGTCGAGATTTTGCAGGGCCCGTTGCCTAGCCAGGAGATGTATGCGCATTTAGTATACTCTGGTTCATAGGGCGCCAGCCTTCTAAGTTGGAGACCGTGTGTTCAAATCACACCGGGCCCGCCATCCCGCTCATTTTTCGAAAATAAGTGTTCTAGAGAACCATTCAGGAAGTTCCATGTCCAGTATCTGTTGAATATCATCTGTGCTATTAATACCTGAAGCAGCCTTCATGCGAACAGCTCTTTTTGACCCAATTCCTGAGATTGTTTTCCATTGTGAGAGAGATGCATTCTGTGGTCTGAAGGGATAAGGGAGGACTGTAAGTGATCTTGGGCCATGGCCAACTACGAATACATCTCTTGGCGGTGCAATTCCAGACTTTGGCATATGGCATAAAAGAGGATAAGTGCCAAGCTGACGGAGGAGATAGTTATTACCATCTTCTGCTTCAAGAAAAACAGACGTGAGAACTGTTCCTAGTGGTGCCACGCGTTTTATCATCTCGAGATCTATAGAATTACGGATTGCTTCTTTGTGCCTGAAGAATTGATTCCTCTTGATGGTCGAACTAGATTTTGATTTGAGGCCAGTCTGCTCAAGGCTAATTACTTGTCGCACATTTATTCGTCTGACCATGAGTCCTTCGTGCAAAATCTGGGTGAGAAAGGCTATATTGTGGTCGAGAGTCTTCATAGATTCACCGGGTAAACCGTAGAGTAAGTTTATCCCTGGGAGAAGATGCGGGAGACCCCAAGGGTCACGAATGCTACCTAACTCATTCAGGAGCCTGATAGCAAAGAGGATTTCTTCAGCATCAGCCTTGAGATTATTTCTTCGTATCACCTCAGGATCTGCCGATTCAACTCCGAATGCAGCCACATCACCTGGAGTATGATATTTGATAATCGCCTTTCCTACCTTCTTTGATTCTTCAGGATGGTGTGCAATCGTTCCTGGATTTACATTATCAATATGCAAGACAGCAAGGTCTGGTGCAACCTTTCGAATCGTGGAGAACAGTTTCTCGATGATTTCTGCATCAGGTGTTGGGAACTCAAATTCTCCAATCTCTTTAGAACCATACGTGAATAGGTCAGCCTGATGACCAAGTCGAAATGCACGGATGCCTAAATTGTAAAGCTCTTCGATTTCCTGCACAATCGCATTGATGGTTCTCTGCTGAGGAATACCATAAGAGGGTTCTACGCAGAAAGAACAACCTCCCGTGAAGTATCTGGGACAACCACGATAGGTCTCAATCTCACATATAATATGACCTCTTGAAAACCCAGGAGACTGCGTTACAATATGAGCACCTCTTCTTGTAAAAGATTCAATCTCCTCAGCACTAGTTCGTGTATAATTGAGGTCAACAGATTCGAATGCAAGTGGATTTGAAAGAGCTTGAGCAATGATGGTCTCAGGGTCGCCTTTAATGACATAATCGAAGGGTGGAACTAATAATTTCGAACTGAGGGCTATTTTTCCACCTTCAAGCCCGCAACCAAATTTTGCCCAAGGACCTACTAGGACCTTTGGGATATCTTGTAGGAGGGGGGATGAAAACAGCGTCTTTGCTTCACGGACTGAGATTGGAGTGCCTCCGATATATTTACCCGGAACTATCATTCCGGCTATGAGAATGAGTAAATCCAGCTTTGACCACAGCTTTTGGGCATCTTCAAAACTACGACGGACCTGGTCAATAGTCTGATACTGAATCTGAGCATGGGGCTTTACACTCCATATTGATCCTGCAATGTATCGAGGATAAATACTCATGTATGGTGGAACACCCAAGACTGTGGGTTCATCGACATAGCCATCAATCAGTCCAATACATTCCACAGATCTCATGAGGTCCTACTCCGAATCAACTCCATTCCTTGAAGTTATCATATCCTGCAAAAGGAACAGGAACATATCCCTCAGAGGACTCATACATCACACTATCACCCTCCATAACACGCCCAATCTCAACGAGGGAAACATGTCTTGCATCTGCAATGTCTTCGGCCGCTCTGAACTTATCACTGGGTATGGTCAAGACGAGGAGGAACTCCTCACCACCCAACATTACAAATTTCATCTCATCCATCATATTCATCCGAGCGAATAGCTCAACGCCCTTGGCCGATGGAAGTGAATCAATGACAAATGCCACCTTGCTCTGTGTTGCAATGGTATTGAGTGTGATACCTAACCCATCACTACTATCCATTGATGCAGTGACCGCCTTCTTCTCGGCGAGAGCTGCTACCAGACCCAGATTAATAGAGGGTTTGTAAGCTGCAAGGAGTGCCTTCTTTTTTAGTTCCTCATTGGCCTCTCGTCCATTGATAAGAATCTCATAGGCTACGGATGTAAGGCCAAAGTCCCCTGTGACTGCAATAACATCACCAACCTTGGCACCATTTCTTGGAATGATGCCTTCTGGACGAGCAACACCAATTGCAACGCCTGTCAAGATGACATCTTGAGCCATTCCCAAGTCCCCACCAATAAAAGGGACACCAGCCTTGATACAGTATTGGGAGAATCCACGAACAAGCTCACCAGCCTCAGAGGTGTCAAAATCGTCAGGAGTGCATAGAGATAACATGGTTGCCAGAGGACTTGCTCCCTTTGCCGCAAGGTCGCTGAGAGCCATTACAGCAGTCTTACGACCAACCTGAGCTGCGGACATACCAGGAAGCCAATCGGTCTTACCAACAAAGGTATCAACATTGATGATAAGACTCTGCTCTGACGAAAGGGGAATATCTGAGGCATCATCATCAAAACCAAGTCTTGCTCCCTTTATGTGCCCAACGTAGTCACGAATGCTTTTGAGAAAGTCACGTTCACCAATGTCACCTAATTTCATCAGATTTGCACCATAAGTTATGAACTAGGCTTCATGATAAAGTTTTATTAGAGATTTGAGTGGGAGAGCGATGAGGCAAGCCTCGGTGGCTTAGCGGCTATAGCGTCTGCTTCGTAAGCAGAACGTCGCGGGTTTTTGGTTCATTTCGGACCAGAACGCGAATTCAAATCCCGCCCGGGGCTCCATTCTTATATCAGTGTGGCTACTACAAAAGTTTCAGGTAAAGAGTCACTAAGAGAATCCCATTGTCTGTAGACGATAAATGGTATCCCGGTTATGTGAGTGACATTTCCTTCATATACACCTCCAGAATCTATGTGCCAATGGTAATATCCAATATTGTATGCATCACTAGTCCGCGCAAAATATTGTGAGGAGTATGGATACGGCGTAAATGTGGTATTGTAGGTTCGAGGTAGAAGTGTTTCGAATGCATCCCATACTCCTGTTGGAAGAAAAGAGAGAGAGAGTACAGGATTTAGGAATGAAACGATGTTACCGGGGATTTCTGACCCATTGGGAAAACGCATCTTGGTTTTTATCACTGATAACAATGAATCAATCAAAAGGGAAGAGTTGACTGCTGTAGGAAGGTCAGGAAGCGAAATAATCTCCACTATTATAGTTGTACCATTAAAATCTGAATACGCTAAATCTTCGTA